>NZ_RZRW01000535.1:0-3775 GCF_003998745.1 Mesorhizobium sp. M7A.F.Ca.US.014.04.1.1
ATTTCCACCGTCTGGAATGGCCTGCGTGCCGGCCGCCCCACCGGTCCCTGCATCCGGACCGTTGCCCGCGACGCCGGCGTCACCTGCATCGCCACCATCGCCGCCGTTGCTGTCTACGTCACCATCACCGCCCCTGCCTCCGGTCGCACCATAAAGAGCCTGTGCATGCGCCGGCGCCGTCAGGATGACTGGCAGCAGCAACGACCCCGCGAGCGCCGTGGAGCACAAAAGTACAAGCGGGATATGAGCGAGCGACGATCGCGAATTGTCATGGAATTCCCCCCGTGTGCCGCAAGCAACGATTCCGCGGCCGGCCCGATCGCCGGGCGTCCCGCGAAAATCATCGCTTGCCGCTGCGTCGGGTCGCGTGCGTCCGCCACGCACATCGCCCCGACTGCTTCCTCACAATCCGCCCGGCGAAACCACCAAGACGATCGCGGCCGATGATAAAACGTCCTCTCCCGACAATTCCACCGATCAATTCTATTGAATTCTGACCAATTCTTGCACGGGCGGATCGCGCTTGCCTCCCCGCACAACTCCTGCGAGATTCAACATTTGGCGCATCGGGGGGTGCGGCAGGGGAACCCCGTGCGAATACTCGACCATGCTTGATCTGAAGACCGTTCTGGTTGTTACGTTTGCAACCGCAAGCCTGCAGGCCGTCACCTGGTTGTTTGTGTGGCTGGCGTGGCGCCGCCTCTATGAGTTGAAGTTTCTTGCGGCCGGCTTCGTCGCTATCGCGGCGGGGGTGCTGCTGATTCTCCTGCGTGGGGAGCAGCCGGCGGCCTGGGCCATCGTGCTCCACAACACGATCATCAAGCTAGGCCTGGTGTTGCTGGCCGAGGGTCTGGCGCGCTTTCTGGGACAGCCACGCTATACCTGGATCAGCATTTCACTGCTGATTTTCCAAATTGTCGCATGGAGTGCCGCCCTCGCGATTGATCCAGGCGACATTGCTATACGCATTCACGCATCGACCTTCTTTACGGTCGTGATGATGTCGGTGATGTGTCTTGGGCTGATGCGGGACCGGACGCAACCAACCCTCCTGCGCTGGATCACGATCGGTGTGCTTGCCGAGTATATCGCGGCTAGCGTTCTCCAGAGCATCATCGAATACCGGCTGCCGGTCGATTTTCAAGGCGCCTCAGTTCTGGCCGACCGCAACGCCTGGTATCTGCTGCAGGGCGCGCTGTTCCTGATCGCCTTTTTCGGCTGCCTGCTGTTCATGGTCAGTTCGCGGCTGTCCTCTGCGCTGCTGGAGAAAAATATCGCCCTGTCGCGGGAGGTACGGGAACGACGACGGCTGGAAAGCCGGTTGAACGCGAGCCTGGCGGCCGAACGTGTGCTTCGCGACGAGCAGGCGGACTTCATGCGCGTCGTCAGCCACGAGTTTCGCACCCCGCTCGCCATCATCCGCAACGCGGCCGACATGATCGGCCTTGTCGGCCACAAGTCGCCCGAAGCGACACGAGAACGGATTGCCGGCATTGGCGAGGCGCTCGATCGCCTGTTTTCCCTGATCGACCGCTTCATGGCCAATGATCGCGACAGCGGGTTTCAGCCGGAGATGATACGCGTCGGTTTGCTTATTGCCGATGTGCGGCTGCATTTCGGGATGACCGGGCGCGGCGAGCGCCTGATCTTTACGGCGGATGACGACGCCGTTTCGCTTGTCGCCGATCCCGAGATGCTGGCGACGGTCCTGATCAACCTCATCGACAATGCGCTCAAATATTCGTCGGAGGACCAGCCAGTGGATATCGATGTGCGCAGCGAAGGTCGAAGTGCGGTCATTCGGGTGCGTGACCGTGGCATCGGCATTCCACAGGCTGAGCTTCACAAGATCGGCAGGCGCTTTTTCCGGGCCTCCAATACGATGGCGGTAACCGGAACCGGTCTCGGCCTCTATTCTTCGCGCAAATTGCTGGCCTATCACGGCGGCAAGCTGCAGTTGCTCGCCAACGACGACCAGGGCATTACGTCCATCGTCAGCCTGCCTCTGGCAGGCGAGGCAACGGATCGACTTTCGCCCGAGGAACTGACCGCATGACGCATATTCTGATCGTCGAGGACGAGCCCCGGCTGCGCAAGGATCTGGCGGATTTCCTGGAACTGACGGGCTTCACGGCCGAAGGCGTCGCCACGGCAGGGGAATTGCGCCAGACGCTGGCCAACGGCAGCTCGCCCGCTGTCATCATCCTCGATGCCGGGCTGCCCGATGGGAACGGGTTCGATCTGGCAACCGAAATCCGCAAATCACATGCCTGCGGCATCATCATGCTGACGGCGCTCGGTGACAGCGACGACCGTATCCGTGGCTTTGAGAGCGGCGCCGACATCTACCTGGTCAAGCACAGCACGCTGCGCGAGATCGACGCCGCAATTCGCAGCCTGCTGCGACGGACGGGAGCCCCGCCCGACTCTGCCAACGGCAGCAGCGATCGGTGGGTGCTGGACGGCACGAACTGGATGCTGATCGCGCCCAATCACCGTTCGCTTAAACTGACGGCGGCCGAGTTCGCCTTCATGAACGTGCTCTGCAACCGTAGCGGCGAAATCTGCCAGCGCGAGGATCTGGTGGAGCTTGTCGCCCGTCCCAGGTCGAACTTCGACAACAGGCATCTCGACGCAGTCGTCAGCCGGCTACGCCGCAAACTGGAGGAGCACATCAGCTTGCCCGCGCCGATCAAGGTCGTCTATGGCGTTGGCTACATCTTCACCGCGGCCGCCGCCGTGCAATGAACGTCTGCTCAACGGCTGCTTCCAGACCGAAGCATCGACTGGTCATGGCGCGGCAGGACCTCGATGTGCAGCCTGCAATGTCCGCTCTCAGGAAGCCACCATGCCCGCCCCTAAGACCGAGATTGCCGCCATTCGCAACCTGGTCAATGACGCTCACCGTTGGCCCATAGCGGAACACCCTCAGCTTACTCCTCGCCCTGCTTCTGCGCGATGATGTCGAGCCGCTCGCGGTCGGAGCGTTCGCGCTCGTCGCGGTTGCGCACGTCCTTGTAGGCACGCTCAACCATGTTGGTGCGGGCGGTCGCGGCGGCGATGAGGCCGGCTTCTTGCTTCGCGCTTGCCAGGTTCGCCTCCTGGCGCACGACCGCTTGGGCGATGCGGCGGTGGTAGAGATCGGGGAACAGGGCGGAAAGCGAATCGGCCTGGTCGAAATGGCCGACCAGTTCCCTGGCTTCAGCCTCGGCGGCACTGGCCGCGGCAAGGAAGGTGGCGTGGCGGGTTTCGTGCAGCGCCTTCAGCTGTTCCTGCACCTTGACCAGTTTCTTCAGGCGGTCCTTGCGCGTGCTCATGGTCATCTCGCCAGCGTCAGGTCGACGAAGCCGTCGACGAACAGCGACAGCATGGTGCCGACGGCGAAATAGAAGATGATCATGCCGCCGGCGATGATGAAGGGCTGGGAGATGAAATAGATCGGGATCTGCGGGGTCAGCTTGTTGACGAAGCCGATCGTCAGATTGACGAGAATGGCATAGGCGACGAACGGGCTGCCGAGGCGGATGACCAGGAAGAAGGTGTCCGACACCGTGTCGGTGACATCGACGAGGGCTGCCTGCGGGTTGAAGAAGATGTTGACCGGCGCGACCGTGTAGGAGGAAACCAGCGCGCGTATTATCTCGTGGTCGAAATCGAACACGAACAGCATCAACAGCGCCGAGAACGAGATGATGGCGGCAAGGGCTGCCTGGGGTTCGGGCTCCTCGATCGCCGGTCCGCCGGTGCCGCCATAACCGACCAGCATGGCGATGGC
>NZ_RZRW01000536.1:0-3836 GCF_003998745.1 Mesorhizobium sp. M7A.F.Ca.US.014.04.1.1
AATAATTGCGAGGCCACGAACGAACGATCAAATCACCGCCATGCGAAGCTTGAAAATCCTGCTGCTCGGCGCCGGCATCGGATCGGCCACCGCTCTTCCCGCCGCCGCCTCTTCGTCGGCGTGGTACAACAGCGAAGGCGGCAAGGTCCGGCTGGTTACATCAGGCAAAGCCGACGATGCCGGCCGCATACAGGGCGTTCTCGACATAGCGCTCAAGCCCGGCTGGAAGACATATTGGCGCGATCCGGGAGACGCGGGCGTGCCGCCGCAACTCGACATTTCGGCCAGCACCAACGTCGCCGACGCCGCTCTGTCGTTTCCGGCGCCGCAGCGCCATGACGACGGCTATGGCAAATGGGCGGGCTACAACTATCCGGTCTCTCTGCCGGTGACATTCACGCTGGCGACGCCGAACCAGCCGGCGGTGATCGATGCCGACATCTTTCTCGGCATCTGCGAAACGATCTGCATTCCGGTGCAGACGCGGCTGACCGTCGACCCCGCCTCCGATCCGGACAATGCCGAGGACGCGGCGCTGGTGAAGGCGAGTTTTACGGCACTGCCTGCGCCCGCGAGGTCCGATTTCGGCATCAATGTGCTGCCGGGCGACCATGAGACGCTGATTGTCGAGGCGAGCTTTCCCGGCGATCCGGCGGCGGCGGATTTCTTCGTTGCCGGCGAGCAGGACTACATGTTCGGCACCCCGGCCCGCAGCGAAAAGGACGGCAAGCTGATTTTCACCGTGCCGATCCTCGACCGCCCCTCGACGACGCCGACTGATGGCGGGCTTCACTATACGCTGACGAGTGCGGCGGGCGCTGTCGAAGGGGTTCTGCCTTTCCCTTGATCCAGCCCATCGCAACGGTTGCAGGAAGCCGTTGGGTTCGCTACGCAAAGACACGTCCTTCCCCATTTCCCAAGCGAGGAATCCATGACCATTTCCGTTGGCGACAAGCTGCCTGACGTGACCTTCAAGACGATGACCGACGACGGCGCCAAGCCGATCACCGGGGCCGAGATATTCCCGGGCAAAAAGGTCGTTCTGTTTGGAGTTCCCGGCGCCTTCACGCCGACCTGCAGCAACAACCACTTGCCCGGCTATCTCGAGAACCATGACGCCATCCTGGCGCGCGGCGTCGACACCATCGCCGTCGTCTCGGTCAATGACGTCCATGTCATGGGCGCCTGGGCGCGCTTCACCGGCGGCGAGGGCAAGATCCTGTTCCTGGCCGACGGCAGTGGCGATTTCGCCAAGGCAGTGGGCCTCGACAATGACCTTTCCGCCAGCGGCATGGGGCTGCGTTCGAAACGATTTTCGATGATCGTCGACGACGGCAAGGTCACCGCGCTCAATGTCGAGACCAAGCCCGGTGTCGACGAGTCCGGCGCGGCCCATATTCTGGGACAGCTCTGAACTTCAGTGCGCCTTCGGCCGCAACGGCGATGGCGCTTGTGGTTCATGGCTTGCTTTGGGGGGATCCTAGCGATGTTTGACATCTTCTGGCGCGCTATCGCGATCGGCGTCGGCGCCACCGTGCTGATGGATCTCTGGGCCATCTTCCTGCACAAGGCGTTCGGCCAGCCACGGCCGAACTGGGGGCCGGTCGGCCGCTGGGTCTGGCATCTCCGTGACAAGGTCTTTCACGACGATATCGGCGATACAGCACCATACGCGCATGAAAAGGCGCTGGGTTGGGCCTTTCACTATTTTGTCGGCATCATCTACGGCATCATCCTGGTGGTGCTGGCCGGAGCGGGCTGGCTTGCCGCGCCGACATTTCTGCCGGCCTTCATCCTCGGCATTGTCACCGTCGGCGCCGGCTGGTTCCTGCTGGCACCCGGCATGGGCGCCGGCTGGGCCGCCTCGAAGCGGCCCAACCCGATGCGGATCCGGGCGCTGAACCTGGTGTCGCATACGGTGTTCGCACTTGGGCTTTGGGGCACGGCGCTGCTGATACGATAAGCGCTTACGGCTGTGTCGGCCTGTCGATCGGCTGCCAGCCGTAGACAACGGAATGCGCGCCGATATCGTAGTAGTTGCCGCCGCCCGCTGGCTGATCTGCTTCTTCGTACCCGAGCCGCGCCGCTCCTGAAATTCAATAGCTCTGGGTCGAGCGCCGCACCTTCGCGATTGCCGGCGCAGCAGGCTTTGGCGCTGCTGCAGGCTTGAACGGGCCTTTCTTGAACGGCGCCATGCCTTCGCGCGCGAGTTCGTCGGCGCGCTCGTTCTCGACATGGCCGTCATGGCCCTTGACCCAGTTCCAGGTGACCTTGTGGCGCTTGTTGGCCTCGTCGAGCGCCTGCCAGAGTTCACCGTTCTTGACAGGCTTCTTGTCGGCGGTCTTCCAGCCGTTCTTCTTCCAGCCGTGGATCCACTTGGAAATGCCGTCCATGACGTATTTGCTGTCGGTGTGAAGCTCGACCGTGCACGGTTCCTTCAGCGCGTTCAGCGCCGAGATAGCGGCCAACAGTTCCATCCGGTTGTTGGTCGTCTCGGCCTCACCGCCGGAAAGCTCCTTGGTGGTGCCGTTGAAGCGCAGGATCGCGCCCCAGCCGCCAGGGCCGGGATTGCCCGAACAAGCGCCGTCGGTGAAGATCTCAACCTGTTTGCTCATGATATCAGGCCAATCCATATTCCGAAGGAGATTTGATCGCCCGGTGGAACCGCATCCTTCTGATGTATTCGGTCGGATCGCGTTTCATCACCAGCCCGCCATCGGGGACGGTCAGCCAGTCGTATAGCCGGGTCAGCATGAAGCGCAACGCCGAACCGCGCGCCAGCATCGGCAGCGCAGCCTTTTCCTGGTCGCTCAGGGGCCGGACGCTCTTGTAGCCGGCGAGCAGCGCCTTGCCCTTGGTCAGGTTGAAGGAAAAATCCTTCTCGAAGCACCAGGCGTTGAGGCAGGTGGCGACATCGTAGGCATAGAGGTCGTCGCAGGCGAAATAGAAGTCGATCAGGCCGGAGAGCTTTTCGCCGAGGAAGAAAACGTTGTCCGGGAAAAGATCGGCATGAATGATGCCTTGCGGCAGGTCTTTGGGCCAGGTGCGCTCAAAATCGGCAAAGTCGGCATCAACCTCGGCCGCCAGGCCCGGCTCGACCTCGTCGGCCCGGTCGCGCGCTGCGTCCCAGAGCTTGCGCCAGCCGTCGATGGCCAGGGCATTCGGACGTGTCATCGAAAAATCGGCGCCGGCCAGATGCAATTGCGCCAACGCCTTGCCGACCTCGGCGCAATGCGTGGCTGTGGGCCGCCGCAGCGAAAGCCCTTCCAGGAAGGTTATGATGACCGCCGGCCGGCCGGCGAGCGTGCCGATGACGCTGCCGTCATGGGCGGTCACCGGCAGCGGGCAGGACACGCCCTTGTAGGCGAGATGGCCCATCAGCCCAAGGAAAAACGGCAGATCCGCCTTCTCGACGCGCTTCTCATAGAGCGTCAGGATGTAGGAGCCGCTCGAGGTGTGCAGCAGGAAGTTCGAGTTCTCGGTGCCTTCGGCGATGCCCTTGTAGGACAGGAGATCGCCGACCGGATAGTGCTTCAGGAATGCGCCGAGTTCGCCTTCCGCGACGTCAGTGTAGACCGCCATGTGCCTTACGCGGCTCCATTGACGAAGGCCATGTCGGCCCGCGTCAGTTCGACATCGCGCAGTACCCGCATGACCGGAAAATCCTCCGTTTCCGTGGCCGTGATGGCCAGATCGATCGTGACATCGAAGCGCTGCCGGAACGCGTCGATGATCTCGTCGACGATGATTTCGGGCGCCGACGCGCCGGCCGACAGGCCGAGCGTCGAAATGTTGCCGATGTCATTCCACGGAATCTCGGCGGCGCGCTGCACGAG
>NZ_RZRW01000537.1:0-3832 GCF_003998745.1 Mesorhizobium sp. M7A.F.Ca.US.014.04.1.1
GGCTTCTGCACGCCGGGCATGATCATGGCGGCCAAGGTGCTGCTCGACCACACGCCCAATCCCAGCCGCGACGAGGTGGTCGAGGCGCTGTCGGGCAACATCTGCCGCTGCACCGGTTACGAGCCGATCATCCAGGCGGTGCTGACCGCCGCCCGCGCCAATTCGCAGAACGCGGCCTGAAGGGTCCAAAACAATGGAACTGCGCAAGAACTACTTCGCCGATGTCCGCAAGGACGATCTGCACGAGATCGGCCAGCCCCGGCCGCGCTCGGATTCGCCCGGCCATGTCACCGGCAAGACCGCCTTTTTCGCCGACCGCAACTTTCCCGGCATGCTGCACCTGAAGATGGTGCGCAGCCCGCATCACCATGCCCGCATCGGTTCGATCGACACCTCAGAGGCGGAAAAACATCCGGGCGTGGTGAAAATTCTGACCGCCAAGGACGTACCGCACAATGTCTACACCATCCTGATCCTGATCCAGATCGGGCCGGAGGACGAGACGGTGCTTGCCGACGGCAAGGTGCGCTGGAAGGGCGAGGCCGTGGTGGCGGTGCTGGCCGAAACCGAGCGCGCGGCACAAGAGGCCGCAGCCAAGGTCAAGGTCGACTATGAGGTGCTGCCGGCCGTCTTCGACATGGAAGAGGCGCTGAAACCCGACGCGCCGCTGGTCAACGAATATCACGGCCAGAATTATTACCTCTATGATAGCGGCGAGTGCCGCAAGGTGCGCTTCGGCGATGTCGAGGCGGGCTTCGCCGGCGCCGACCACATACTGGAGCAGAGCTACCAGTCTTCGCCGATCGAGCACGCGCCGACCGAGACCACCGGCTGCGTGGTGGCGCCCGAGGGCAATGACCGCTTCACCTGCTATACCAACACGCAGGCGATGTTCTTCACGCTCGACAACACCTCGATCATCCTGCAGATGCCGGGCAGCAAATTGCATTTCGTCGGCGGCACAGTCGGTGGCGGTTTTGGCGGCAAGGTCGACGTCATCGTCGAGCCGATCGCCATCCTCGGCGCAAAACTAACAGGACGACCAGTCTGTTTTATCTACAGCCGCGAGGAGGAGATGCAGATCTCGTCGCCGCGCGCCGCTGAAAAGGTCGTCATCAAGGACGGCGTCATGAAAGATGGCCGCATCGTCGCGCGCAAGGTCACCGGATACACCGATGCCGGCGCCTATTCGCGCCACTCGCCCTACGGCGCGCAGAAGGGCGCGGGGCATTATCCCGGCCCCTACACTATTCCGAACGTCTGGATCGACACCTATTGCGTCTACACCAACCGCACGCCGTCGTCGGCCATGCGCGGCTTCGGCGTCACCATCGGCGATTTCGCGCTGGAGGTGCAGATGGACAAGCTGGCGCGCCTGATCGGCATGGACCCGCTCGAATTCCGCTTCATCAACGCCTATCGCGACGGTGATATGAAAGCGCACCGCCAGCCGACAGAGGGCGCCGCGCTGATCGAATGCATGCAGGAAGCCTCGCGCGCCGCCAACTGGCCGGTGGCGGAAAAGTACCTGGCGATGTCCTCCTATACGAAGGGAGCTTGAGATGGCGATCAGGCGTGGGCGCGGCGTTGCCGCGATCAACTATCCCACCGGTATGAACCTCGGCGGTGACCCGACGCAGGCACTGGTGCACTCGACGCCAACAGGCAATTTCATGGTGACATTGTCCTCCGTCGATCTCGGCCAGGGCATGAAGCAGATCATGGCGCAGATCTGCGCCGAGACCATCGGCGTGCCGACAGACCGCGTCGTCGTCGACACCGCCGACACCGACACCGGCCCGCACTGCATGGGCACCTTCGCCTCGCGCGGTACGCACCGCGCCGGCAACGCCGTCATCCAGGCGGCAAGGGAAGCGCGGCAGGTGATGCTGGAAGTGGCCGCCGAGGAACTGGAGGTGAACGCCTCCGACCTCGAGACCGACGGCCAGGGCAACATACTGGTCAAAGGCGCGCCGCAAAAATCGATCTCGATCTTCGATGTCGCGCTGTCGGCGCATTTCAAGCGCGGTCGCTCGATCTCGGGCCGCGGCATGTTCCTGATTCCGCGCTCTTATCCGGAGAAAGAGACTGGCGCGATGAAGCCATCGACCTGCTACGCGCATGCCTGCACCGTGGCCGAGGTCGAGGTCGACGACGAGACCGGCGCGGTCACCGTGCTGACTGTGAAGAACGTCTTCGAGATCGGCCGCGCGCTGAACCCGAAAATGGTCGAACAGCAACTGGTCGGCGGTTCGTGGATGGGCATCAGCCATGCGCTCTACGAGACGACCGAGCCCTATTATCCCAACCGCGACCATGGCGGCACGGACTTCAACCAGTATCTGATGCCCGGCCCCGGCGACCTCGCCGAGACCGAGATCATCGTGCTGGAGCGTCCATCGGCGGACGGGCCATACGGTGCCAAGGGGCCGGGCGAAATGTGCGCCAACCCGCAGATCCCGGCGGTCGCCAATGCCGTCTTCGACGCCGTCGGCGTGCGCATCGACACGCTGCCGATCACGCCGGAGCGCATCCTGCGCGCGCTGAAGGCGCAAGCGGCGAACTGAGGGCCGAAATGACCGGGACAAGCGCCGAGACATCAGCGACCTCGCCGGAGGCGGTGGCGCAGCATCTTGCCGCCTCGCGCTATCTGGCCGACGACAGTCTTGCGACCGCGATCTTCCTGGCGATCCGGCTGGGGAAGCCGCTGCTGCTCGAAGGCGCACCAGGCGTCGGCAAGACGGAAGCGGCCAAGGCGATCGCCGCGCTGCTCGGCCGCGATCTGGTGCGGCTGCAATGCTATGAAGGCATCGACGCTGCGCACGCGCTCTACGAATGGAATTATCAACGCCAGCTGCTCGCCATTCGCCACGCCGGCGAGCACGAGATCGACATCTACGAAGACCGTTTCCTGATCGCCCGGCCGCTGCTGCAGGTGCTGAAGGCGCCGGAACAGCGCGTGCTGCTGGTCGACGAGATCGACCGCTCGGATCATGAATTCGAGGCGCTGCTTCTGGAATTCCTCTCCGATTTCCAGATCAGCATTCCCGAACGCGGTACCGTCCGCGCCACGGCACAGCCGATCGTCATCCTGACCTCGAACCGCACCCGCGAGCTTGCCGAGGCACTGCGCCGCCGCTGCGTCTACCACTGGATCGGCTATCCCGACGCCGAGCGCGAGGCCGCCATCATCATGCTGCGCGCCGGCGATGTGGCCGAGGTAACGGCGCGCGCGGTGGCGGCGGCCGTGCAGACCATCCGCGCCCGGCCGCTGGCCAAGCCGCCGGGTATCGCCGAGGCCGTCGAATGGGCCAATGCCGCCACCATCCTGGAGAAGGGCGGCAGCCCGTGGCCGGAAGCCTTCCGCCGCGCCATCGGCGTGCTGATCAAGGACGAGGAAGACCTTTCCTACATCGCACCGGAGCTTGGCCGGATCGTCGAGGAGGCGCTGGCGTGACGCGGGAGGTCATTTCGCAAGGCTGGCGGGACAGCGCCCCCCTCTGTCCTGCCGGACATCTCCCCCTCAAGGGGGGAGATCGGATGTCATCCCCGCTTTCGCTAATCGCTGACGTCGCCGAACAGAGCGAAGCGCCGAAGCTGCCAATCTCCCCCCTTGAGGGGGAGATGTCCGGCAGGACAGAGGGGGGCGACACAGAATGATGCGGGAAACAAGCTTCCCCCGCGCCGCCTCGCCATTCCTGGGTTTTGCCAGGCTCTTGCGCCGCTACGGCTTTGCCATAGCCCCCGAGCAAGTCTCCGGCTTCATGCAGGCGGTGACGGTGCTCGGTCCACGCTCGCTGGCCCACCTCCGCGGGGCGGCCCTCGCCACCCT
>NZ_RZRW01000538.1:0-3832 GCF_003998745.1 Mesorhizobium sp. M7A.F.Ca.US.014.04.1.1
GGCTTTGGGGGAGCTTGCGACCGCCGGCGCTTAAACCAGCCTCGGCCGGCCTGCCGGGTGGCGGCGGTCGAAGTTCATACCGTGGGATTGGCTGACGGCTTGACCTTGGCCGCCACTATACGGTGCTCTCGACGACGCAGAAATCTCGGAGCATCCGATGAGACTTCACAAAAAGCGCGCGCTGGTTACCGGCGGGTCGGACGGTATCGGCCTGGCGATCGCCGAGGCCTTTTCGCGCGAGGGCGCCGACGTCCTGATCGTCGGCCGTGACACCAAAAAGCTCGACACTGCCGCCAAGCAGCTCGGCGGCACTATCGAGACGCTGTCGGCCGATCTTGCCACCTCGGCCGGCATCGCGGCCGTCGGCGAGCACGTCAAAGAATCCGGCAGGCCGCTCGACATTCTCGTCAACAATGCCGGGGTGGCTTTCCTGGTGCCGTTCGAGACCGTCAGCGAGGCGCAGTTCCAGCAATCCTTCGCGCTCAATGTGACGGCGGTGTTCTTCCTCACCCAGGGTCTGCTGCCGCATCTGGCGGCCGGCGCGTCGGTGATCAACGTCTCGTCCTATTTCGCCAACAAGATGATCCCGAAGCGGCCGTCGAGCCTCTATTCCCTGTCAAAGGGCGCGTTGAACTCGCTGACCAAATCGCTGGCCTTCGAACTCGGCCCGCGCGGCATCCGCGTCAACGCCATCGCGCCGGGCACTGTCGACACCGCCATGCGACGCAAGACCGTCGACAATTTGCCGGCCGAGGCAAAGGCCGAGCTGAAAGCCTATGTCGAGCGCAGCTATCCGCTTGGCAGAATCGGCCGCCCCGACGATCTGGCGGGCATCGCAGTGTACCTCGCTAGCGACGAGGCGGCCTGGACCAGCGGCGGGGTCTTCTCCGTCGACGGTGGTTATACTGCGGGCTGATCCGTCCGGGCGCCACGCCAAGCGCCGACATTTTCTGCGACGCCACTTTCTACAAATCCAAGTACGCCTACCGCCTCCAGGACCTGATCGCGAACCCAGCGATGGGGTGGCTCGTCGTCGTGGCGCGCGTGCCAGTACATCCTGATTTCCGGAACAGCAATGGGAAGCGGTGGTTCAAAGATGACGAGCGGCAGGGTCTCGGCCGCCCAAACCGCGAACTGCCTGGGCACCGCCGACAGGTGGTTTCCCTTTGCCACGGCTAATGCGACAGCCTGAAAGTGCGGCAGGGTCAGGCTTACACGGCGCGTTCGCCCGATCTTGCGGAGCGCCTCGTCGGTGGAGCCCGACATCGAGCCGTCGATAGAACGAAGAATATGGGGCAGTTCGCAGAAGAGGTCGATCGGCAGAGTCTTGCCTTCCATGATTCCCGCCTGCCTGATCGCAGCGTTGTCGTGCGCGGCGATGATGGCGAATGGTGAATGGAACAGAGGCGTGCTTGAGACCCAGTCGGAGACCTCCAGCGGACGCTCGAGCGCTACGTCGATTTCATCCTCCTGGAGCAGCCGCGAGACATCGCCGCGCGCGCTATCGAGAAACCTTAGCGACGCGCGCGGCGCGGCGCCAGCGATGCGTGCCGCCAGCGCTGGCATCAGCATCATGGAAAAGAAATCCGCCCCCATGAACGTGAAGGTTCGCTCCAGTTCCGCCGGATCGAACGCCTTGGCCGAATGGAAGACGCGTTCGATCTCGCGAAGCGCCACGCGCAACGGCTCGGCCATGCTCTCGGCGCGCGGTGTCGGCATCATGTCATTGCCCCGTCGCACGAACAGCTGGTCGTTGAGGAGATGTCGCAAGCGATTGAGCGCAGCGCTGACGGCAGGCTGGCTGAGGCCGATCTGCTCGCCGGCACGCGTAACGCTTCTCTCCCGCAGAAGGGCGTCGAACACCTTGATGAGATTGAGGTCGAGCGCGTTCAAATTCATCGCATCAATTCGCCCCATACGATCATTCGATTTCCGTTGTCGGCGTATCCCTGGCTAGATCGTCATCGGCCCAGCAGGCACAGGCAACAGAAGGATCAGACACGCCATGACAATGACCCCCGGCACGATCACAGGCAAGGAACTCTTCTGGTTCAACAACACGCTCGTCGCGATCCACGTCTCGTCGATAGCAGGAGAGGACGGCACCTGCGTCGTCGAGCATCACATGCCCTATGGCGACTCGCCACCGCTGCATGCGCATCGCAGGGAAGACGAAGTGTTTCACATCCTGGAGGGGAGATTGCGCTTTCAGATCGACGGCCACGAACGCATTGCGGACGCCGGCGAAACCGTCATCGCACCGAAAGGCCTGCCGCACACCTACCGGGTCGAATCCCCGGAAGGTGCGCGCACCCTCACCATCACGCGCGGTTCGGATTTTGAGACGATGCTGCGTCAGGCGAGCCGTCCCGCCGAACAGCCCGAACTGCCGCCGCTGATGGAACCAACACCGGAAATCATCGCGGCACTGGTGCAGCTTTGCGCAAAAAACGGCATCGACATTGTCGGTCCGCCGCTGGGGTGAGAGGCCGAAACTGCGCAGTCCTTCCCTTCTCCCCTTTGTGGGAGAAGGAGAGACGCGCCGCGCCTTCAACCGATTTGCATCCTCGCCGCCCGCATTCTCCGCTTGAAGCCGTTTGTGCAACGCGATACGCCGTTGCCGACTTCGACAAGGAGAGACCCGTGACCGCTGCAAAGACCAGAACCGAAACCGACACGTTCGGTCCCATCGAAGTCGCCGCCGACCGGTATTGGGGCGCGCAGGCGCAGCGTTCGCTCGGCAATTTCAAGATCGGCTGGGAAAAGCAGCCGGCGTCGATCGTGCGCGCATTGGGCATCGTCAAGCGGGCGGCGGCCGAAGCCAACATGGAGCTCAAGCGGCTCGATCCGGCGATCGGCAAGACGATTGTCGAGGCAGCGCAAGAGGTCATCGACGGCAAGCTCGATGAGCATTTCCCGCTGGTGGTCTGGCAGACCGGTTCGGGCACCCAGTCCAACATGAACGCCAATGAGGTGATCTCCAACCGGGCGATTGAGATGCTGGGCGGTGTCATGGGCTCCAAGAAGCCGGTGCATCCCAACGATCACGTCAATATGAGCCAATCGTCGAACGACACCTATCCGACAGCCATGCACATCGCCTGCGCCGAACGCATCGTGCACGATCTGTTGCCGGCACTGAAGCACCTGCACAAGGCACTCGCCGCCAAGAGCAGAGAGTTCAATCACATCATCAAGATCGGCCGCACGCACACGCAGGATGCCACCCCCCTTACGCTTGGCCAGGAATTTTCGGGCTATGCCGCGCAGGTCGCTTCGTCGATCAAGCGCATCGAGCTGACGTTGCCCGGCTTGCAGGAACTGGCGCAGGGCGGCACCGCCGTCGGCACCGGCCTCAACGCGCCGGTCGGCTTCGCCGAAAGGGTCGCGGATCGCATCGCCTCCATCACCGGCATCGCCTTCGTCACCGCGCCGAACAAGTTCGAGGCGCTGGCGGCCCATGATTCCATGGTGTTTTCGCACGGCGCCATCAACGCGGCGGCCGCCGCGCTATTCAAGATCGCCAACGACATCCGCTTCCTCGGCTCAGGCCCGCGCTCGGGCCTCGGCGAACTGTCGCTGCCGGAAAACGAACCGGGCTCGTCGATCATGCCGGGCAAGGTCAACCCGACCCAGTGCGAGGCGCTGACGCAGGTCTGCGTACAGGTGTTCGGCAACAATGCGGCGCTCACCTTCGCCGGCAGCCAGGGTCATTTCGAGCTCAATGTCTACAATCCGCTGATGGCCTACAACTTCCTGCAGTCGGTGAAGTTGCTCTGCGACGCCTCGGTCTCCTTCCCCGACAATTGCGTCTTCGGCATCGAGGCCCGCG
>NZ_RZRW01000539.1:0-3823 GCF_003998745.1 Mesorhizobium sp. M7A.F.Ca.US.014.04.1.1
GCACCTGGCACTCGATCGTCAGCCGCACGCTGCTCGCTCTCCGACGCGCCGATCAGCGCGCGGCTGACGATCGAGTGCCAGGTGCCGGCGTTCGGCGCCCGCTTGCCATGATAGCCGCAGACGATCAGCCGGTCCTCGGCACGGGTCATGCCGACATAGAGCAGCCGGCGGTATTCGTCGTCGGCGAGTTCCCGTGCCCTTGAGGCCGCCGCTTTCGAAAAACCGTTGGCGACCTCGCTGGCCGAGCGCCAGAGATAGCCCTTGCCGTCCCAGTTCGCGCCGGAGCCATCGAAGGGCATCAGGCGCGGCAAATGCTGGTCGCTGAACGGCGCGGAACCGCCATCGACCAGGAACACGACGGGCGCTTCCAAGCCCTTGGCGGCGTGCACGGTCATGACCCGGACCTCGTCGCGGGTCTGGTCCATCTCGCGCTTGATCTCGGGACCGGCGTTTTCCAGTGTCGACAGGAAGGCTTCCAGCCCCGGCAGGCCGGTTCGCTCCTCGGCAAGGCAGAAGCTGAGGAACTCGTCGAGAATATCGCCAGCTTCGGGCCCGAGCCGCGCGATCATCTTGCGGCGCACGCCATCGCGCGCCAGCAGGGCGGCGTAGAATTCGAACACTGGCTTAAACGCGGCTTCGTTCGTCCAGATGTCGACCTGGGCGACGATCTTCGCCAGTCTCTCGCTTTCGCCGGCGTGCTGTCGCAGCGATGCGATCAATGACAGGCCGGCCGGCCTCTGCGCGGCGAGCGTGAAAAGCGCCTCTTCCGGCAGATCGAAGATCGGGCTGCGCAACACGGCGGCAAGCGACAAATCGTCCTGCGGCTGGATGAGGAGGTGACCGAGCGCGATCAGGTCCTTGACCGCGATGTGCCCGGGCAGGCTCAACCGGTCGGCGCCGGCAACCGGAATGTCGCGGCGTTTGAGTGCGCGGGTCAGGGCATGGACGAAGCGATCGCGCTTGCGCACCAGCACCAGCACATCGCCCGGCCGCAGCCGCTTGCCGCGGCCTTCGATGATTTCGCCACTGCCGATCCAGCCGGCGATGGTGGCGGCGACGTTCTCGGCCACGCGCACCGCCGGCGCGTGGGCATGGTCGATGGCTTGCGTCCAGTCGTCGGGCTCATCGACAACATCGGCGCCGACCGACGGCCACACCTCGACATAGCCCGGCGCGTCGGTGCGGATCGCCTGGTGGCGAAGCGGATCGGGATCATGACTGATGCCGCGCCGCACGGCTGGATCGGCGAAGACGCGGTCGACCGCGGTCAGAACATCGTCGGTCGAGCGGAACGACCAGGTCAGCTTGAGGTCGGCGAAGGACGCCTCGGCGTCACGCACTCGTCCGGCAAACAACAGCCGGCTGTCGGCGAAGGAGTCCGGGGCCGCACCCTGGAACGAATAGATCGACTGCTTCTCGTCGCCGACGGCGAACACCGTGCGATGGACCCTGTCGCGTGCGCCAAAGCCGGCAAAGAATTCCTCCGCCAGCCGTTTCACCACTTCCCATTGGTCCGGACTGGTGTCCTGCGCCTCGTCGAGCAGGATGTGGTCGATGCCCTGGTCGAGCTTGTACTGCACCCAGGGGCCGGCGTCCGGCCGCGCCAGCAGGTTGACGGTGCGGGTGATCAGGTCGTTGAAATCGAGGAAGCCGCGGCTGCGCTTGAGCATTTCGTAGCGGGCGATCAGCCAGTCGGCGATGGTCAGCGCGGCAGCCGTGCCTTCAAGCATCCGGAACAGGGCCAGCCGATCGGTGGTTTCGACTATGGCGTTGGCGGCCGAGAGATAACGCTCCGCCAGATCCGGCAACCGGTCGACCAGGGCCTTCTTGAAGGCCTTTGCCGGGTCGTAAGCGTCGCCATCGGTCTTGAGGAAGGCTCGCGCGAGCAGTTGCAGGCGGCGAATGGGATCGCCCTCGGCAAAAGCCTGCCGCGCATAGGGCAGGATGTTGTTCAGTACCGATCTGGCGTCGGTGGCCTCGGCGGCGTGGGCGAAGCCGGCAAAATAGTCGGGCAGGAAGCCCGGCAACGGCCATACCGAAGCGGCTATGCCCTCGGCCGTCTGGCCTGGATGGAAATGGAATTCGTCGAACAGGGCCTGGAAATGCGTGCCATCGCGCCCGACCGCCTCGATGAAATGGCGCAAGCCGTCGCGCTTGCGCACAATCTCACCCAGCAAGGCGTCGAGCCCGGCTTCGCCGCCCCGATCGAGAATGGAGGCAAAAGCCTCGGCCAGATCCCTGTCACCGGCGGACGTGCCCGAAATCATCTCGCGGCGCGCCGCGGCAAACAGCGATGCCTCCATCTGGCCGTCGAGCATCTCGAAATGGGCCGGGATGTTGGCCTCCAGCGGGAACTGGTGCAGCACCGATTCGCAGAAGGCGTGAATGGTCTGGATCTTCAGCCCGCCGGGCGTTTCCAGCGCCTCGGCGAACAGGCGCCGCGCCCGGCGCATGGTCTCGAGATCGGGCCGGCGCCCCTCCAGCGCCTCGACCTTTGCCGCCAGATCCACGTCACCAAGCGTCGTCCACTCCGACAGTGTCGAAAAGACCCGGTTCGACATGTTGGCGGCGGCGGCGCGCGTATAGGTCAGGCACAGGATCTTCGACGGATCGGTGCCGCGCAGCAGCAGCCGGATTACGCGCTGCGCCAGCACATGGGTCTTGCCGGAGCCGGCATTGGCCGACACCCAGGCGGAATTGCCGGGGTCGGCGGCGCGGGCCTGGCTGGTCGCGGTGTCGCTGGGAATGGGATAGGCCTTCTTCATGCCTCCCCTCCCTCGTCGCCGGCATCGCCGCCTGCCGACCATTCGAGCACGCGGGCAAGATGGTCGTAGTCGCCATCCGTCTCGCCTTCGCGGAACGGCAGCGCGCGCGACAGATACCCGGTCGCAGGGTCCGCATAGTGGATCAATAGCTTTTCCAGCCGTGCCCAGGCCTCTTCGGCAAGATCGGTCGCGGTCCGCGGCTGGCGGTTGTGTTCGAGGATGGATTCCTCGAACACCTCGCCATTCGGCTTCAGCCTGATGAAAGCCAGTTGAGAGGGCTCACGCACGCCCAAATCCTTGAAGGCGCCGCGCCTGAGCAGCGCGCCCTCGAGCGCCAGTTGCGGCGCAAGCAGTGTGTGCGCCTGCGCCTTGGACGGCGAGGAGCCGGTCTTGTAGTCCAGTATGTCGGCCATGCCGCCGGCCAGAAGGTCGACGCGGTCGGCGTAGCCGGACAGCGTCACGCCGGACTGGCCGACAACGGTCTTTCCGGCGCGCTCCTCGGCATGGCGCCTTGTCACAGCATCAGCGCGCGTGCGCTCCCACTCGATGATGTTGGCGGCGAGTTTCTCGAAGCGCGGCCACCACACCGCCTCGACGTCGGCCGGAAGGGCGGCTTCGGCAAAGCAGGCGCGGCCGGCGGCGATGAGGCCGGCAAGCGCATCGGGAGCGCGCGGATCGGCGACGCTGCCTGAGAACAGGTGCAGGATGGCGTGAAACAGCGTGCCGCGCTCGGCCGCACCAGGGTCGCGAATAACCGGATCGAGCGGCATCAGGCCGAGGATGCGTCTTGCATAGACGGCGTAGGGGTCACGGCGCAGGGTCTCGATCTCGGTGACCGAGAAATGCGTCGGGCGCACCGACAGCGGCGGCTTCGGCTGCGGCCGTGGCGCGAAATCCTGCCTTGGGCCGGCATCCAGCGCGCGCGCCCAGGCGAGCAGCTCGTCGCCACGCCGGCGCAGCTCCGCTGCCTGGTCGCTGCCGATGAAGGTCAGCAGCCGCTGAAGCCAGCGCGACGGCACGGCGGGTGCATCGCCGGCACGTGCCGAGCGGGACAGCAC
>NZ_RZRW01000540.1:0-3821 GCF_003998745.1 Mesorhizobium sp. M7A.F.Ca.US.014.04.1.1
AATCGAAATCGGCGAAGCGATTGACCAGCACCGCCTTGCCCTCCATCACCGGCTTGGAGGCCAGCGCGCCGAGATTGCCGAGACCGAGAATGGCTGTGCCGTTGGAGATGACTGCGACCATATTGCCGCGCGTCGTGTAGTCGAAGGCGCGCGAGGGGTCTTCGGCGATGGCCAGGACCGGAACCGCGACACCAGGCGAATAGGCGAGGCTGAGGTCGCGCTGCGTCGCCATCGGCTTGGTGGCGACGACCTCCAGCTTGCCCGGCCGACCCATGGCGTGGAATTCGAGCGCTTCCTGCGCACTGACGGACGGACCGCTGTTCTCGGTTTTCCTGGCCATGATGTACTTGATTTCCTCACCGGTGCAGCACCTCGTTGAAGCGGGTGCTTTGTGTCGGACCGAATTAAGACCACGCGCCGCCGCGTGTAAACTGCCAGCGTGCGGAATCGCGGTTGGTACGCGCGATTGCGGGCATCCTGCCGTCCCGGTCGTCCCCTGTTTTTCGAAGCCCCGGCATTAAACCGCGCGATCACATCTGCTAGCGTGCGGCGCATGAACATGCACAGCCCGAACGAGCCAGACGCCCCCGAGGCGATGACGCCGGTGCCGACCGCCCACGCCGGCGCCACGCCGATGATCGAGCAATTCATCGAGATCAAGGCGGCAAACCCGGATTCGCTGCTGTTCTATCGCATGGGCGATTTCTACGAACTGTTCTTCGACGATGCCGAGAAGGCAAGCCGGGCGCTGGGCATCGTCTTGACCAAGCGCGGCAAGTATCAAGGGCTCGACATTCCGATGTGCGGTGTGCCGGTGCATGCTGCTGACGACTATCTGCAGAAGCTGATCGGCCAGGGTTTCCGCGTTGCCGTCTGCGAACAGATCGAGGATCCGGCCGAGGCGAAGAAACGCGGCGGCAAATCGGTGGTGCGCCGCGATGTGGTGCGGCTGGTGACACCAGGCACCATCACCGAGGACAAATTGCTGGCGCCGTCGGAATCGAGCTTCCTGATGGCGCTGGGGCGGGTGAAAGGCGGAGCGGACCACTCCTTTGCGCTGGCCTGGATCGACATCTCGACCGGCGCCTTCCGCGTCACCGACACCACCGCCGACCGGCTTTTGGCTGACATCTTCCGTGTCGATCCGCGTGAGTTGATCGTTGCCGAGCCAGTGTTCCACGATCCGGAGCTGAAGCCGGTGTTCGACGTGCTCGGCCGCGTCGCCAGCCCGCAACCACCGTCACTGTTCGATTCGGCGTCGGCGACAGGGCGCATCGCCCGCTTCTTCGATGTGGCGACGCCGGACAGTTTTGGCGCCTTTTCGCGCGCCGAACTGTCGGCGATCTCGGGCGCCATTGCCTATGTCGAGAAGACGCAGAAAGCGGAGCGCCCGCCGCTGTCGCGGCCCGAACGCGAGGAGCAGGGTTCGACCCTGTTCATCGATCCGGCGACACGCGGCAATCTGGAACTGCTGCGCACGCTGTCGGGCAGCCGCGAAGGCTCGCTGTTCAAGGCGATCGACCGCACGGTGACCGGCGGCGGCGCAAGGCTGCTCGCCGACCGGCTGATGGCGCCGCTGACCGACCCGGCGGCGATCGGCGCCAGGCTGGACTCAGTGTCGTTCTTTCGTTCCGAAACGCGACTTTGCCAGGCGGTGCGGTCGAGCCTGAAGAGCGTTGCCGACATGCCCCGCGCGCTGTCCAGGCTGGCGCTCAACCGGGGTGGGCCGCGCGACCTTGGCGCGCTGCGCGCCGGCTTCGAGGCGGCAGGCGCGATCGCCGAAATCTTTGCCGCGACCGCCCTGCCCCCGGAACTTGCGGCGGCATTGGCCGCCATCCATGCACTGCCCCAAGCGCTTTCGCAGCATCTGATGCAGGCACTTGGCGACGAACTGCCGCTGCTCAAGCGCGACGGCGGCTTCGTTCGTGGCGGCTACCATGCCGATCTCGACGAGATGCGGGCGCTGCGCGACGAATCGCGAAAGGTGATCGCCGGGCTGGAACGCTCGCTGATCGACGAGACCGGCATCCGCTCGCTGAAAATCCGGCACAACAATGTGCTCGGCTACTATATCGAGGTGACCGCCAACCACCATGCTGTGATGACCGGCAGCGATGGCGCCAAGGCGCGCTTCATCCACCGCCAGACCATGGCCAACGCCATGCGCTTTACCACGACCGAGCTTGCCGAGCTCGAGACCAAGATCGCCAATGCCGCCGACCGGGCGCTCAACATCGAACTGGCCGCCTTCGAGGCGCTGACGACGGAAGCGGTCGGCGAAGCGGAGAAGATCCGTGCCGGCGCCGATGCGCTGGCCGTGCTCGATGTCTCCGCGGCGCTCGCGCTTCTGTCGGAAAGCGAAGCCTGGTGCCGGCCGGTGGTGGATTCGAGCCTTGCCTTCGAGATTACGGGCGGGCGGCATCCGGTGGTCGAACAGGCCTTGCGCCGCTCCGGCGAAGGCCCGTTCGTCGCCAATGATTGCGACCTGTCGCCGGAGGGAGCTGCCCGGAACGGCGCGATCTGGCTTTTGACCGGCCCGAACATGGGCGGTAAATCGACATTCCTGCGGCAAAACGCGCTGATCGCCATCCTGGCCCAGACCGGCTCGTTCGTGCCGGCGACATCGGCCCATATCGGCGTCGTCGACCGGCTGTTCTCGCGTGTCGGCGCCTCGGACGATCTGGCGCGCGGCCGCTCGACCTTCATGGTCGAGATGGTCGAGACGGCAGCGATCCTCAACCAGGCCGGCGAGCGCGCACTGGTGATCCTCGACGAGATCGGCCGCGGCACCGCCACTTTCGATGGCCTGTCGATCGCCTGGGCGGCGGTCGAATATCTGCATGAGAAGAACCGCTGCCGGGCAATCTTCGCCACCCATTTCCACGAAATGACCTCGCTGGCCGGCAAGCTGGCGCGTCTCTCCAACGTCACCATGCGGGTCAAGGAATGGGAAAACGACGTCGTCTTCCTGCACGAGGTCGGCAAGGGTGCCGCCGACCGCTCCTACGGCGTGCAGGTGGCGCGGCTGGCCGGCCTGCCGGAAGCGGTGGTCGACCGGGCCAAGGAAGTGCTGCACCAACTGGAAGAGGGCGAAGTTTCGGGCAAGACCAACCGGCTGGTCGACGATCTTCCATTGTTTTCGGTGGCGGTGAAGCGAGAAGCGCCGAAGCCGGTCAAGAGCGACGCGCTGGGGGCGGCACTCGGCGACATCAACCCGGACGAAATGACGCCACGCGAGGCGCTGGAAGCGCTCTACCGGCTGAAGGGGTTGGCGGGGACGTAGTCAGATCATCTCCAACCCGCGCTTGCGCGCTGGTGGCGGGAAGGCGCGGTCGAGATCGGCGATGTCCTGCGGCGCAAGCTTGATGTCGAGCGCAGCGACATTCTGGCGGACATGCTCCTCGCTGCTGGCCTTCGGGATGGCGATGACGCCCTCCTGATGCATCACCCAGGCCAGGGCGATTTGCGCTGGGGTCGCATTGTGGCGCCCGGCGATGGCTTCGAGCCTGGCATTGCGCGCCAACGCACCCTGCTCGACCGGAGAATAGGCCATCAAGGGGATGCCGCGCTGCCGGCTCCAGGGCGCCAGATCGAATTCGAGGCCACGCCGGACCAAATTGTAGAGCACCTGGTTGGTCTGGACATTGCCGCCATCGGGCAGGCCGATCAGCTCTTCCATCTCGTCGGTGTCGAAATTGCTGACGCCCCAGTGGCGGATCTTGCCGGCCTTTTTCAGGGCCTCGAAGGCCGCGACGGTTTCCGTCAATGGCACGCTGCCGGGCCAATGCAAGAGATAGAGATCGATGCGGTCGGTGCGCAGG
>NZ_RZRW01000054.1:0-17669 GCF_003998745.1 Mesorhizobium sp. M7A.F.Ca.US.014.04.1.1
CATCGTGCCGCCGAACTGCCTGTCTGGCTGCACAGATACAATTGGCATCGTCCACATGGCAGCCTAAAGTCAAAAACGCCTATCAGTCGCCTCGCCCTGATCGAGGACAACCTGTTGAAGCTCCACATCTAGGGCATGCGAAAATAGAAAATAACGGGCAAAAAGATGCGCCTTTTCCGACTCCGAGCCTAGATGGTTGAAAGCCTCGAAGTACTCCTTCGTCCGCTCGAGGAGATCTCCCGCATAAAGCGCCAACGGCTGTGACACGGTGACCCTCGGGCGCGCCTTGACCTTCGGCGTCTCAGGTCCACTCTTGGCCATCTCAGATTATCGGCTTAATTCCGGTGCCGGTATGCGACAAAGCCGAACAGAGTAGCCGCTGCGACGTTGAAGATTGCCCACAGCTCGCGCGGCAAATGAACCGGCATGAACGGGTTGAAGATCGCTGCCGCTCCAAACAGCGCCCAAGCCAGGGTGCGATTTTCAGGGCCTGATCGCCACACCATGGCTCCGCAGTAGATCCCGGCGAAAAAGACCACCACGCGGAGGAATTGGTAATAGCCGTACGGCCATGGCGCTACCGCCAGCAGCGAGGCAATAGCTACACAGATGCAGACCAACCGGACCGTTCCGGCCGGCGTCGAAAAGCATTATTTTCAGCAAACTTGATCCTCAAACGCCCAGCACGGTTGTTAGTGGAGTTTCGGCGCCCGCCATATATTTGAAAAGCCAGATTGCCCAAGTGATCGGCCAAATGAACGCCAACATCGCATCCAGGCTCAAGTTAATCAGGATTTTTACGACCACTGATGCATGGCCCTGCCATGTGTCGACGACATTCATCACGTAGGTGATCGGCCCGCCCAGCATGAAGAGGAGGCCCAGCGGAGCTGACATGATGTTCTTCAGCATGTTTGTGTCCCTCAGAAAGGCGTGACCTTCAGTGACAGTGATACGCGCCGGTCTTATGGTTGGTATGGCAACCGTTGGCATCAGTGCCGCCACTGTGTGCAAACGCGCCGGTCGCGCAAGCGATTATTGCAGCGGCCATAGCCGCGAGAAATGTTGTTTTCATTTTATTGCCCTCCCAAAGTATTTCAGACAGAGCACTATTGCCGGTCGGGCACAAGCTGCTCGTGGCACTGTGAACACAAATAGGATAGATGCTCCTCTGTGCAGGCCAAGATCGGGCGAGGAGAATACTTTGGATGGATTGCGATTGATGCACGTCCCGTTGGCGATCCTGCTGACATGGCCAAGGGTGGCGACGGCAAATGAATGCCTCTCGAAGTACACCAAGACCGACGTCTGCGCCTACGCAAAAAAAATGCAAACCGAAATGGCTCCAGCATTGCCCATGCTGATCAGTTCGAACATCTCCGTTCGGAGCATCATCGCAATCGGGCCAAGGATCGTTTTCAACGCCACCTGGGCTCAGACCGATGCGGAAGTAGACGCCAAATTGTTGGCTGCTGGCGTCTCGCGGCCGGTCTATGTCCAGAAGATCGATGAAATGACCAAAAACTATGTCTGTCGTGCGGAGGAACTATCTGCCTTCGTTCGCCTGGGCGGTGAGATCCAGTACACGTATACGACTGTGGATAATTTCCCAGTCGCGAACCCGCTCGTAGCACTCTGTCCTTAGAGCATCGCAGCACGGCTCATGACATGACTAGTCGCGGCCGATCAACCAGTTGATCAGCAGCCATGATCATTTGTTGGAACTCAATTGAGCCTGATCCGCACTAGCAAGTGGATAGAAGTGAATGTGCGGTTGCCCTTTAGCTCTACTATGCATAGAAACCACTCTGCCGGGGGGCGTAAAGTTGGGGTTGTGAGTGCGTGGGCTCTAAATTCGAAAAACTAAATAAGTTGCGTGACTCACTGCGAGAATCCAACCACGATTTTCGGGCGAGCACTCAGCTATTCAACAGCCTGGACCCTGCCAAGATCGACGGCGACCTGGATGTCATTAACCGCGGAAAGCAGCGCGGCGAGGTGAACCAACCCCCGAAAACGGCAAAGAATCTCGACGATGTCGAACATGCCATCGTGGAACGCGTTGAGGATGAGAAGAAGGCTGCGCATCACACTCTTGAGGACAACCTGCAACTCCTTGGAGGTCGTCTTGCCGGCCTCGATTTCGAGGAACAATTCGGTCTAATCCGTCAGACGAATGCCGCTAGCGTTTCGGACTTCAAAGCCTCGGTCGCCGTGGGCCTCGATGAACTTCACGGCCTGAGAAGGGCCCTGAACGACGCCGAAAAAGAGCATGCATGGTTTAAGGAGAAGCACGGTCTCGTTCGTGCCGCGCGTGTGCAGCACGGTGCCGCTCACATTTTCCGGCTATCGCTTCTGCTATTTCTGTTTCTGGTCGAGACAGCGATGAACGGCAACTTCCTGGCCAAGGGCAATGAGCAGGGATTTTTTGGTGGCATCCTTGAGGCTGCGGCATTCTCTTTCATCAACATCGGGGCGGCTTTGCTCCTGGCGGTTTTCTGCGCTCGTCTCGTCACCCATCGGTCGTTTTTCGTAAAATTCGTTGGGATCATTTCAATCCTTTTCTATATCGGCTTGGCGATTTCGATAAACTTGGCGCTAGCGCACTACCGTGAGGTCAGCGGCTCGCTCGCTGACGGCGCCGGCGCTGAGGTCATCCGTAATATGCTCGCCAATCCAGCGGGTCTCACGGACATCAAGTCCTGGTTGCTGTTTGCGATCGGCCTGATGTTTTCGCTTTTCGCTTTTATCGACGGCTGGTTCGTGCTCGACCCTTACCCAGGCTACACTGGCGTTGAAAATCGGCTCGTTCGACGGCGCGATGACTACATCGATCGAAAGAAGGAACTGATCGAAGAGCTGCAGGATGTCCGCGACGACCACAACGAAAAAGTGGAGGAAATCGTCAAGCAGCTTGGTAGTCGCCGGCGCGAGCACCGCGCGATTGTCGATCATCGATCGAGGCTTCTGGCTCTTTTTGCGCAGCATCAAGACCAATTGGAGCGAGCCTGCAATCAGCTTTTGTCGATGTATCGGGAAGCCAACATCCAGGCGAGGACCGAGCCGGCGCCCAAGCATTTCGGAACGCCCTACAAACTTGATCGCATCAAGCCATACGTCACCGGCGAGCGGGAGTGGAATGAGGGAGATGTTGGCGCATCAATTCGCCAGGCGCAGGAGGAACTCAACGAGCAGGTTCGTCTGATTGGTCAGGAATGCGAACGGGGAATTGAGCAGTACCGAGATCTTGATAAGCTTCACCCGGACAGCGTGAATGTCTAGGCGAACCCGCAGACGCAAGAAAGGCAATGCGGGTACCATTGCCGCGGCCATTGCCCTTGGTGTGCTATCCGTTGCGATGTTGGCCGGCTTCGGCTGGATGTGGACCAGGTCTGGCAATGGCCATATCGACGCCAACACGAATTGCCCATTGGACGGACCCTCCAGCCTGACCGCCGTCCTCATCGACGCCACTGATCCAATTTCGGCAACGACGATGGCTGATCTCAAGAACGAGTTCCGAAAGACCATTGGGCAGGTCGAGCCGGGTGGGTATGTGAGGATTTATACCCTGAGCTCGGCGCCTGGTGAGCTGACGGTGATGTTCGATGGATGCAATCCCGGTGATGGGTCGACCGTCGATAGTTGGACCAACAATCCTGCGCGGCGTCAAAAGAAGTGGGAAAACGCCTTCGGCGATCCTTTGAACAAACTTCCCGATGAAATCCCGAATGCGGCTTCCGCGAGCCAATCTCCGATCATGGCTGGAATTCAGAAAATCAAGCTGTCGCTCTTCGATAGCAGCTTGGCCAAACAGGGCAGTCCCAAGCGATTGGTGGTCGCCTCTGACATGATCGAGCATACGACGATTTACTCGCAGTACCGATCGGGACTGGATTACCAAAAATACCTCAACAGCGCCGCCGACCGCACATATGGGACGTCGCTGGATGGGGTGGGCATCACAATTCTTTATATCGATCGGGCAAAGAAGCCATTTCAGACCCTGGATCACGCGGAGTTCTGGACACATTGGGTCCAGAACCATCACGGCGAGTTCGAAAAGCTGGTTGGCTTGGATGGGTTAAACTGATGGCGAGAGCGCACGACAAACCTTTGCTGGATCATCCACGTCTGCCGGTCGTGGTTTTCGCGGCATTGACACTCGGCGGGTGTGTATTCATCGCCATTGCAAAACTCTCAGGCGTAAATCCGATCGTCGCGGCGGTAGCACCGGCCTGCCTGATGTTTTTCTATCTCGGGGTTTCGATCTTTGCTGGAAAGCTACAACTGCACGACGAGCAGACCGGCGATAACCTCTACTATATGGGCTTCCTGTTCACCCTGACGAGCCTTGGGGTCTCGCTGTTTCAGTTTGGAACGGAAGGCTCAACCGACACGATCGTCCAAAATTTTGGCATCGCGATCACGTCGACGATCACCGGTATTGCTCTGAGGGTTTTCTACAATCAGATGCGGCGCGATCCCGCGGACATTGAGCGAACGGCGAGGCACGAACTTGCCGACATGACACGGCGTGTAAGAGCCGAGATGGAAAGCGTAACCAGGGAGTTCGCCGACTTTCGTCGTGTCAGCCATCAAATGCTCGAAGAGGGCTTTGCAGAGATTGCCGAGCAAGCGGCACGCAATGGGGAGCACATTCGATCTGCCCTGGACAATATTGCCATGGAATCGATCAAGCCTGTCCAAGAGGCGTCTGCCAAGCTCAGTGACGCGTTGCAGCACAATTTCGGGCAAGTCGAAACCCAGTTTGCTTCGATAGCGAACCGCGTTGGAGCTGCAGCGGATTTGCTGGATAAAGCCAACAGCTCGATGTCCAACTCTGTTGGAAAGCTCGGTAATCAAGCCGACAATATGGCTGCCAAGCTGGAAAAGGTGGTTGTTCCTGATGAGGTGCTGAAGAACGATCTGGCGCCGATGGTCAAGCTCCTGGGTAATGCTGTCGCACAATATGCGATAAAAACCGAAACAGCCTCGCAAGAGCAGCAAACGCGGATGACCGGTCTTGCCGACGCAGTGATCAAGGTGGCGACTGGAGTGGAGAGAGCGGCAGCGGCCGCAGAAAAGACCGCAGAAACTGTCCAAGCGCAGCAGCGTTTGACTGAGGAGTTCATGGCTGTGATGCAGAAACACAGCAATGAAACACGCGGCCTCGTCGCAACCCTTACACAACATAGCCTCCCGGCCGTGCGCACTCCCCAGCCTCTGAGCAATGCGATAGCGAACGATGTCGAGCGAGTGGCGGCACCTTCCACTGTTGCCTCCCCTGTGGAGACGCCAATCAAGGTTTCGGATGACACGGAGGGCGACACCTTCCGATCGTTAAGCAGTCCGGCGGAGGTGGAGAAGGGTGAACCGCCAAAGAGAGCAAGTTGGTGGGGCAGGTGAGTGAGGTTAGCGGAACAGCCATTACGTTTGAGCGCAAGGGCTATGGCCGCGGCCTGATACTCGGCCTGACGATGGCTGAGACGATGCTGCTTCTCGTTTTCTGCCTTTTGCTTGCTGCAGGCGCGCTCATCGCCAAGACAAAGAAAGAGGCTGCGGCAGCGCAGAAGATTGCGCAGTCCCTCAATGAGAACGCTCGCAAGCTTGACGAGGAAAACAAGCGGTTGCTGGCTCAGCTGAATGCCATGGTCAAGCCTGCAAGTCGACGCAATGTACCAGATCAAGAATGGCGTGAATTGGTCCGGGCCAAAGAGGCCGCAGAGGCAATCAAAAAAGTGGGACTGACCCTTGAGGAAGCGGTGAAAAGCGCGCCGGCCGCCAAAGTCCTCTCTGACAACGACGTCGACGTTGATCAGGCCAAAGCCATGATCGAGAAGATGAAGGTTCTGCGCGAGCTCGGCTACGTTGGCACGGGCAAGACGTCCAAGGATCTTGCTGACGCACTGAAGAAGGCAAGGAACGAGGCCTCTGCTGACAAGCCACACGATTGGCCACCGATCATCAGTCTTAGCGAGCTCGATGGCTATAATTTCGATACTGGAAGTGCGGAGCTTTCCGGTGGCTTCAAAACGAAGTTGCGGCAGATGTCGAAGACCATTGCTGGAATTGCAACTTCCTATGGTGTGGACGTCATTGAGGTGATTGGCCACACGGACGAGCAGGCGATGTCCGGTGACTCATCGAATATGGACAGAGGCCTTCAGCCCGTACTGGCGCGCAAGATGGACATTGGCACACTCCATCCTGCCGACAATGCCGGGCTTGGATTAGCGCGAGCGATCTCCGTCACAGGCATCCTGCGCGATATGCCGGAACTGAAAGGCTTCACCATCCTGCCAATGTCCGGCGGCCAGTTGATATTGCCTGGCGACCGGCTCACCGACGGCGCACAGGCCGGCGACGTCAAGGCGAGGAGGCGAATTGAGATCAGGGTCAGGCAACGTTCGCGAGAGACAGATATTGGACTGGTTCCGGTACCAAAGTTGTGAGGCGAACTGCCCTTGGGTTTCGCTCACAGGGCTTGGGGGGGATTGCGGGGATGGGGTTTTACGTTCGAAAATCGATTAGTGCGGGACCTTTCCGCTTTAACTTCTCGTCTGGCGGGGTTGGCGCGTCCGTTGGCGTGCAAGGTGTTCGTATCGGGACTGGCCCACGAGGGCATTATATTCATGCAGGCGTCGGCGGTCTCTACTACCGAGGCACTTTGGGAAAGCGCAGCGCCAAGCAGACGCTGCAACTGTCTGAATTCCCATCTGGGCCAAAGCCCCATCCAACATCCTCACCCGTGGAATATGTCAGCGGTGGCGTCGTGATGAGAGAAATCGAGTCCGCCGATGTGATCGAGATGCGTGATGAGACATTTGCCAATGTGCTTGATGAAATCAATGCGAGGCAATCGCAGACGCGAATGTCGCTCATCCTGGCCGTGCTGTTTGGGATCGCCGGATTGATCGCAGGCGCAATGCTGGGAGGTGGGGTGGCGCTGATCGGTATTGCTGCCTTTTTGCCGGGCATGCTTATTGGCAACTGGTTGGACAGCTACCGCCGGGTGAGCGTGCTCTACTATGATTTGGAGCAGGACGCGGAGGCGGCCTACGGGCGACTTGTCGCCGCCTTTGACACGCTCACACGCTGCGCGGCGAGTTGGCATGTCGCGGCTGGTGGCAAGATAGAGGATCTGACGACTTGGAAGCGCAATGCGGGAGCCACGATGTTGGTCGATAAAAAGTCGACGACGCTCCAAGCTTCCTTGCCGACGGTTGTTCGCAGCAATGTCACACCACCGTCGATACACGTCGGCCGGCAAATCCTTTATTTCATGCCAGACATGATTTTGGTGAAGGACGGAAACCAGTACGGTGCCGTTGGGTATGGAGACCTCAGGACGCAATTTGCCCCCAGCAATTTTATTGAGACCGGCAAAGTTCCATCTGATGCTGAGATCGTGAGCTATACCTGGGCTCATCCCAATAAGAATGGCGGACCCGACAAACGCTTCAGAGATAATCGGCAGATCCCTGTCTGTCGCTACGAAGCCTTGCGGTTTTCTAGCCCATCCGGGCTCAACGAGCTGGTGGAATTTTCCAAGACAAACGTCAGCCAGCCCTTTTGCCAGGCTCTATTGGCACTCGCGCAAATGCACCGAAACGCTGGTGGCCAGTCCGGCTTGCTGAAAGCGCGCTAAGGAATTGGCTTGGTCAGCAAATGCCTTCGCACGGAATTCCGTCGCCGTCCCGGTCCAATTTGGGTCCCCAGCTACAGTTATTGAGATACCAGCGCGCCTCATCGCATGAGGAGATTTGCTTACAATAGCGACGCGGTTGACACGAATAGCTCTGAGCTATTTGGCGACGGCCTGTAAGGCCGTAGGATGTGTCATTACCGGGTTTATTGTTGGCTGCATGTGTTGCTCGCCAATCCCAAGGGGCTGTGAAAGTGCCAACCCAGATGCCAATCTTGGCCCTTTGGGCATCTGCCTGTTGTGACGCGTAACTACCATGGCTGTATCGAGGCCAATCCAGGGCATAACCCTGTTCGACCATCCAAGACGCAATGCTAGCACCGTCCGCCCGCTGACAATCACCAACGAAGCGGTTGTAACGATCCCACGAAACAAAGTTGCACTGGATGGGTCGGGATTGACTGAGGAAGATGTCCAGTGCTTCTGCGGATTTGCGGCCGCATGGGTATTCTTGCCCGCTTGCGTCGCTGCAGTTTTGGCTGCTTTCAGGTGCGTCGATGCCATTGAAACGAATACGCTGTCCGTGGATCTCGATCGTGTCCCCGTCAACGATGGACGCTACGCCGACGATAGGCTTCGGTTTTGACCCGAGTGCGCTTGCTGTATTGGGTCCCGCGATCTGGTTGCCCCACCCTGTAAAGTAGGAGGTGACATAAGCGCCCACTGCTAGCGTGATCACCAGGATCGCGGCTAATGATTTATGTGAAAAGAAACGCTTGCGCATAATTGAAACCCGGCCGCGTCTTGGCCGCGAGCTGCGGCGATGGGAATAGCGATCGCGATTCAATTTTCGATCCTTTGCGAAGCTGCCAAATGTTTTGCTAGCGCGTCTTTGACTTCTTGGCTGCTGCTTTCTTGGGCGCGGCTGCTGTGCGACCGAGGCCAATCGATTTTGCCAATCTGGAGCGATTGGCTGAATAGTTAGGCGCGACCATGGGGTAATCGTTGGAGAGGCCCCATTTTTGGCGATAGGCGTCGGGCGTCAGTCCAAAATGCGTGTTCAAGTGTCTCTTGAGGGACTTGAACTTTTTGCCGTCTTCGAGGCAGACGATGTAGTCTGGAGTGACTGAGCGCTTGGGGTTGACCGCGGGAACTTGGTCGGGTTTTTCCGGTTCGGACGGCTGGCCGATACGCGCTAATGACGAATTGATGCTGGCAATAAGGTCCGGCAATGAGGAGACCGGCACTGAATTCTTGCTCACATAAGCCGCAACGATATCGGCGGTAAGCTCCATCAGCGCGGTGGCCGTATTTTGGATTTCGTCAGTCACTTCATGGCTCCGGACTTCTGCAGTGAAATCCCGATCTATTACTTATCGGCTAAAAAAACCAGTAGAGGGAGGATACTAAATGCCAGGCGCTAATAGTGATGAATGTTAAAGCGCCAATCAGAATGCGGAACCACGAGAGACGGTGGATTGATTGGGCGCGGCGTTTTCTTTGTATGACCAGGAAAGCGGCTTGAGGCTCACAGGCGGATGCATTTAGATTTGGACGAGTAGGACCTACGCATGACATTTTCGAAAGACCCGCCGCCGGAGGTTAAGCCCCAGAAGGATAAGGCAAAGACTGGATCTGAATTGGACCGCGTTCCAAGTGCGGGAGCCATTCGGGTCCGCAACGGACTCTCTGTGTCAGAAAAAGACATTGTGGAGGCGGCTAAATACGGGGGCAGGGAGCGAGAATCCTCGTCGGATAGCGACTAGGCAAAGGGGGCCAAGAATGCAGGCTCTGACCCATATCACACGTCGCAATATTGGACGGTGTCCAGAAGTGATCGCAGTCGTTTCTAATTGAACACGGCTGTTTTTTCTTGCGCGAACGCTCTACGCGGGCTCTAGCTGGTTCTCCTTTCAAAGGGGATGTAAGTCTTGGACGTAAAACAGTCAGTCTTCCAAAGCGATCTCCCTCTAAAGGAGAAACTCGAGCGCGCCAGGATGGAGTTGCTCGATCTTTCCGCCCGCAATCGACTTTTGAATGTGCCGCGGTTTTCCAAGAGCGCGAAGACGATCGATATCGTCGATGAGAAGTCGTCCGAAATTTATCGATTGCTGGTGACCGAAGGAAAGGCTTTTACCTTCCTGGCCGGCAAGCCCGATAGGCCGAAAGCGGGCCAGGATGAAAGCAGCCCTCCAGACGAAGAGATCGACTATTCCCCCGTCGCTCTCGCCCAACCAGAGGACGATGGAGTCGATAACAGAGGGATATCCGCGCGGCACTCGGACACCAAGCTGCAGACGCGTATGACCCCAACTGGGCTGCAGCGGCGGCTCCTTGATCTCTACCATGATGCCCGCACACTCGAGGAAGAGCAGGGCGTCAATATCCTCTTTCTGGCCCTTGGAATGCTGAAGTGGATTGACCCGAACAACAAAGAGAACATCCGTCAGGCCCCCCTCATTTTGGTGCCGGTTCGGCTTGAGCGAGGGGCCGCTGGAGAAAAATTCCGCCTACGAGCCCGGCCGGAAGATCTTACCGCAAACCTCTCCTTGGAACTCTATCTCGACCGCATTCACAAGCTCGCTCTGCCGCGTTTTGAGGTGGGAGATGACTTCGACGTCTCGGCCTATCTCGATGCCGTTGCCGAAGCAATTTCGACCAAAGAGGGTTGGGAGGTGCTTCGCGACGATATGGTGCTCGGCTTCTTCTCGTTTGCGAAGTTCTTGATGTACCGTGATCTGGATCCGGATCTCTGGCCCGATGGCGCAAAGATTATCGAACAACCGAAGATCCGCTCGCTTCTTTCAGATGGTTTCGAAACACGCGAGCCGCTTATGTCGGACGACATAGCGATTGATCCGCACATTGCGCCCGCCGAAATGTTGCATATCGTCGACAGTGACAGTTCTCAGACACTGGCGATCCATGACGTCAGAAAAGGTCGCGACCTCGTTATCCAAGGTCCGCCTGGGACAGGAAAATCGCAGACGATCGCAAACATTATTGGGTCGGCCGTTGCCGACGGAAAGACCGTGCTGTTCGTGGCCGAAAAGATGGCAGCGCTGGAGGTCGTCAAGCGACGGCTTGACACTGCTGGGGTGGGGGACGCCTGCCTTGAGCTGCATAGTAACAAGGCGAACAAGCGCATGATGCTAGAGGAGCTGCGGCGAACCTGGCAACTCGGATCGCCCAGGGGCCAGCTTCCTTCTTCCCTAACTGATCGCTTGCTGGAGGCTCGCGATAAACTCAACGCACATGCTGCACGAATGCACGTTGCGTTCGGAGCGTCCGAACTCACTCCTTATCAGGTTCTCGGCCAGCTAACCCGACTAAGGCAGGTCGGTCAGAAACCAGTGGACATCGAACTTACGGATGCCACAAGCTGGACAACTGACGGCGTTTCGCAACGTCGCAAATTGCTCGATGAGGTCTCTCAGCGGATCAACGAGATCGGCTTGCCGATCCACCACCCGTGGCGGGGAGTTGGCCTGGATGTCGTTCTTCCAACGACCATTGAGAGGCTCGTCCCACGCATCGCGGCGTTGCTGGACCAAGCCAAGGCACTGCACGCCAAACTGGTCGGTATCGCTGAGCGGATCAAGGCCGAGCCTCCGAAAATTCTCAGCGACAGCGGCGAGATAGAAGATCGCGCTGAGCTTCTCGCGTCCGCGCCTGGACTTCCTGCCGAGGCGCTCGTCTCGCCGGTATGGGATGAGCGTCCGAAAGACATTTCATCGCTTCTCTGGTCAGGAACGGATTTCGCCCGCAAGTCCGAGGAACTTTCGGAGCAGTTGGCGGCAACGGCTATCGACACGCCAATTGAAGGTCTCGAGACAGAGCTTGCAAAGCTTCCCTCGGAATTTCCGAAAGATGGTTTCCATCGTGCGCGACAGCTCACCATTCTGCTCCCACGCTTGAGGGAAGAAGCTGAGCGCCTGAATCAGGAACTCGGATCGGCGATATTGCCAGACACGTTGGCAGGCTTGCTCAGGCTGGCCGTGACCGGCGAGCGAGTAGCGGCAGCACCTGACGCAAGTCCGGAGGCCTTCGCAGCCACCGTTTGGGACTCCGGACTTGAGCAGGCAGGCGACCTTGCCGACAGCGTAGCGACGCTTGAGGCTGCCAGAGCCGACCTTCAGGGCAAGGTTGTTGACGCGGCGTGGAGCACCGAGGTGGCCGCGGCGCGGCAGGCGCTCGCCACACACACGGGAATATTGAAAGCATTGAACGGCGACTACCGTCGCGCCACAGCACTTGCGCGGACTATTGTGGTCGACCCTAGCGCGCCTGCGACGCAGATAGTTGGTCTCCTCGACCTTTTGATGAAGGGTCAGGCTGCCGCAGCAAGAGTCCGCGAAGGCGACGCTTTTGGCCGTTCCGCCTTCGGGGCAGATTGGCGTGGGGAGCGATCGGCTTCCGCGCCACTGCTCGCGCTAGTGGAGTGGATGCGGACTCTACGAGGGCTAGGCCCCGAACCTCGGATTATCGCCGGCCGGATGGCGGAACGCTCCGAGGCCGGTGCGCGTGCAGCGCGCGTTCGCAAGGTTATCGAAATCGGTCGGCCAATTATCGAAGGTTTCTGGAACGATCTCGGGCACCTCGCGTCATCCATGCTAGGCGACGTGGCTTCCGCCGAGCGGGCCTCGCTGCAACTGATGGAAGCGAAGGCGAGCACTGTAGCTCAAGCCGATGATGCGTCACGACAGGTTCTGACTGACGTTCCGGATCTAATCACTGAGCGGGTGGAGCTACTGCGCCGACTAGGCAGACTACAAGCACTTGCTCAAGGGATCGATGCGGGAGAGAGCCTTGGCAAGTTCGTATTCGGCTCGTCGTGGCACGGTCGAGGATCCGATTGGGCCGCTCTCACGCAAGCCGAGCTTTGGCTGAAAGAAAATGGCTCGATCCGACATCTGGCTGCGCGGTTGCCTGAAAGAATCGAGATCGCAAACTCGGCACGTTCAGCACGTGAAGCGGCCCAAGCGGCAGCGCGGGAATTGAAGGCGCTTACAGGGGATTTGAAAGCCGATGCTCCCTCCTTGTTTGGAGTAGTCGATTTTCCGGACGTCGCGATAGGCGAGGTCGTTTCTCGGCTGCAGGGTTGGCTCGATCATCAGGAGCAGCTCTCGAAATGGGTTGCCTATGAAGAGCGATCCGAAACGGCCCGAAAGGCTGGACTGGGACAGTTGATAGACGGCCTAGCCAACGGCCAGATTACAACAGGATCGGCTCGATCAGTTTTTGATATGGCCTACTACGAACGAATGTTTCTGGCGATGGCGACCGATGAGCCGGAGCTGGCAAGGTTCGACGGGGAACTGCATTCCAGGGCTGTACGTGACTTCGCAGATCTGGACCGCCAGCGCATCAAGGCCGGCGCCATCGAAGTTGTAACGGCTCATCACCGGAAAATTCCTTCAAGAGACGGCGGAGCTGGACCTGTCGGACTGCTTCGTTCTGAGATGGCGCGCAGACGAGGCCACATGCCCATCCGGCAATTGATGCAGAAGGCAGGCCCTGCCATCCAGGCGCTGAAGCCAGTGTTCATGATGAGCCCGCTTTCGGTGGCGCAATTCCTGTCGCCCGGCCGGATGTCCTTCGATCTGCTCGTGATGGACGAGGCGTCTCAGATCCAGCCCGTGGACGCACTTGGCTCGGTCGCCAGGGCCAGTCAGGTGGTCGTCGTTGGCGACGAACGCCAACTGCCACCCACGACATTCTTCGCGAAGATGACAGGCTCGCAGTCTGAAGATGACGAGGGTGAGGGCGCGCAGGTCGCCGACATTGAAAGCATCCTCGGCCTGTTCACGGCCCGCGGCTTGCCGCAGCGTATGCTGCGCTGGCACTACCGTAGCCGTCACCAATCTCTAATCGCAGTATCGAACAGCCAGTTCTACGAGAACCGGCTTTTCATCGTGCCAAGCCCTTATACCCAAGAGGCAGGTATGGGGTTGCGGTTTCATCATGTGCCGGAGGGGGTCTTCGATTCCGGCGGCACAGGAACCAATCCGGTAGAGGCGAGAGCAGTAGCGGAGGCGATCATCCGTCATGCGAAGGTGAACCCGCAAGAGACTCTAGGCGTTGCAACATTTTCGGTTAGCCAACGCCGCGCGATCCAGGATGAACTCGAAGCGCTGCGGCGACTAAATCCCGACACCGAGGAATTCTTTCACGCTCATCCAAGCGAGCCATTCTTCGTCAAGAACCTCGAAAATGTTCAAGGCGATGAGCGCGACGTGATCATGATCTCGGTGGGGTATGCCAAGAATGCCCAGGGATACATGGCCATGCGTTTCGGCCCTCTTGGCGCGGAAGGCGGCGAGCGTCGGCTCAACGTCCTCATAAGCCGCGCCAAGCGCAGCTGCGAAGTATTCGCGTCCATCACAGACGAGGACATCGACCTGGAGCGTGGCAAAGGGAAAGGCATCTTCGCCTTCAAGCTCTTCTTGCACTACGCGAGAACAGGGCGAATTTCGCTTGCCCAAGTCACGGTTCGCGAAATGGATTCAATCTTTGTAGAACAGGTAGCCAACGCGCTGATCGAAATGGGTTATCAGGTTCATGCTCAAGTGGGCATTGCCGGCTTCTTCATCGACCTCGCAGTTGCGGATCCAGAGAGGCCAGGCCGCTATATTCTTGGCATCGAATGCGATGGCGCAGAATATCACTCATCTCGCTCGGCCAGAGATCGAGACCGGCTTCGGCAGTCGGTTCTGGAAGACCATGGTTGGATCATCCATCGCATCTGGAGCGCTGACTGGTTCCAACGGCCTCGTGAGCAGCTGGAGCGAACCATACTAGCGATTGAGGCCGCCAGAAAAGAACTCGATGAGCGGGCCGAATTGGGGGTCCAGAGAAATCGAGCTGTAGCCGTGCAGGTTGTTACGGTCGACCGAGGCAACGTGACGGAAATCGGTCTCGAAAGCACAAACGGATCCGAGACACCCAATCGAGCCTACGAAGAGGCCGAACTAAAGCGACCGGGATCGTTCGAACTCCACGAGACGCCCAGCGGAATCATGGCCGGACTGGTCGAGCAGGTCGTGGCTACAGAAACGCCAATCCATGTCGACGAAATAGTTTCGCGTATTCGGGACGCCTGGGGTCTGCAGCGGGCCGGTGGCAGGATTCAGGATGCAATCGAGCGGGGGGTAAGCATAGCACAGAGAGGTGGTTCAGTAGCCCGTCGAGGCAACTTCTGCTTCAAGCCAGGTGTTCCTGTTCGTCTCAGGGATCGCAGTGGGGTCGTGTCCGCTGGATTGCGCAAGCCCGAAATGATTGCGCAGGACGAGGTCGCCCAAGGCGCTATGGAAGTCGTGAAATCCAACCTCGGTGCGACAGAGGAAGAAATCGCCACAGGCGTTGCCAGGATGCTGGGCTTCAAAGCCACAAGCGCACAATTAAGGCAGCTGATTTCAGCTGGGGTCGCCGATTTGGTTGCCAAAGGAGTGTTACGGTCCCAAGACGGCTTGTTGGTGGCCGGCGAATCCGCGAGCGAGAAATTAGCTGAAGTGTAACGGGGCGCTGCAGCGCCCTCGTTGCAATTTCTGTCGAAGCTCGGAACACCTCTTTTGCTGGCGGAGGCCGAATGGCATTTCGATTCGTACACACGGCCGATATTCATCTCGACTCGCCGCTTCGTTCGCTGGCGATGCGAAATCCCGATCTTGCCGGGCTGGTGGGCGACGCCAGCCGCCAGGCATTCGTTTCGATAGTGGATCTCTGCCTTGAGGAACGTGTGGCCGCGTTGGTCATTGCTGGCGACCTATACGATGGCGACCAGACTTCAATGAAGACAGCGCGGTTCTTGGGCGCGCAGATGACACGCCTGCACCAGGCCGGCATCATGGTTTTCAAGATCCGCGGTAATCATGACGCCCTGTCGCGGATTTCCAAACAGCTGGTATTTCCCGACACCGTTACCATCTTTGGTGGTCGTGCTCAGTCGGTATTGCAGACAGCCGGCGGTCTGGACGTCGTATTCCATGGTTTGAGCTTTGCGAACCCTAAGGCGCCGGACAGCCTGTTAACCAAATATCCGGCGGCTCGTGAAGGGGCCGTCAACATAGGCATCATGCATACCAGTCTGGCTGGATCGCCAGGTCACGACGTTTACGCGCCCTGCAGCATCGCTGACTTGCACGCCCACGGTTTCGACTATTGGGCCCTCGGCCACATCCATGCTCGCCAAGTCCATCCTGGCGCCAGTGCCGTGGTGATGCCGGGAATACCGCAGGGGAGGGATATCAACGAGGCCGGTGAGAAATCAGTCACCCTGGTGACGGTGCGCCACGACCGTTCGGTGGAGATCGAGGAACGGCTGACCAGCGTTGCGCAGTTCGAACGGGTGAGCGTCGACCTTACCGGAGCGGTGGAGTGGCCCGAGGCCGTCGCGCGTGTTCGCTTCGCACTCGAAGAGATGCGGGCAACCGTCCGATCGCGTCATGCTGTGGCTCGCATTGGCCTGACAGGAACGTCACCACTGATGTGGGCGCTGATCCGCGACAGGGACCTCCTTCTTGCCGAAGCCGAACAGGCTGCGGAACAGCTAGGCCATACGTGGGTGGAGAAGCTCGAGCTTGACCTCGCGCCGCCTCGGACGGAGACCGCCGAGGATATTGCTGATCCGATTTTCGAACTCGAGCAATCAATGCGTGCCGATGCCACCTCGGAGGCCTTCCGCGCTGAGGCGAGGGCGTTCGTCCAAAAGATGGTCGCCGACCTTCCGGCCGACGGGCGGGATTTTGCTGGGACGGACGAAGCCGGGCTGGAACAGTTCCTCGATCAGGTGCTTTCCAAGGGCGCGGACTTGGTGACTGCCCGCCTTAAGGCCGGTGGATCGTCATGAGGTTGCGGCGCCTTGACCTCATTCGTTATGGAAAGTTCACCGATCGTTCGATCGACTTCGGACCCAAACCGGAATCCGGACCTGATCTGCATATCGTGTTTGGCCTGAATGAGGCCGGCAAATCGACTGCGCTTTCGGCCTATCTAGACTTGCTGTTCGGCATCGAGGAACGGAGCCGCTACAACTTCCTGCACGAGTACAGTGCCATGCGCATCGGCGGGGTGCTGGAACTGGCCGGCTCCGAACACACGTTCACGCGTACGAAACAGCGCAGTAATTCGCTATTGAATGCGACGGGCCAACCGGTAAGCGAGGTGGCGATCACGGCGCATCTCGCCGGTCTGTCGCGCGACGCCTACACGACGATGTTCTCACTCGATGACGAGACGTTGGAAGCCGGCGGAAAATCTATCCTGGAGTCGCGGGGCGACCTCGGCAAGCTTCTGTTCACGGCCAGCGCCGGTCTTGGGAACGCAAGTGATACGTTGAACGCCCTCGAGGCCGAAGCAGACGCTCTGTATCGGAAGCAGGCGCATGGAACCGAACTGGCGCTGTTGAAGAAGCGCCTTGTTGACGTAAAGTCGCGCAGGGATGCGATCGACACCCTTGCATCAACCTACGAGGGCCTGGAGGCCGAACGTCTCGATGCAGCGCAGCAGTACGGCCGAACCATCAGCGATCGGGCGGTGCTGGTGGCCAGGCTGGATACCTTTGCTCGTTACGTGCGTGCTGCGCCGATGCTGGCGGATATCCGGCGCAAGATTGCCCGGCTGGATCAGCTGCCGGACATCGCCTCCCCAGCCCGGACATCGACGGGAAGTGTCACCGAACTGATCGATGACGATGCCAGCCTCAGAACGCGGCTGTCCGCAAACATCGACGAGACCGAGCGCCTGGCGGAAAAAGTCACTGCGGTCGACGAGGACGAACCGATCCTGTCGATTTCCGAACGCATTCGCGGGCTGGCGGAGAGCAAGGTGCGCCATACCGCGGCTGGCTTTGACTTGCCCACTCGCAGGATGGAGCTGCAAATCCTCAACAACAGCGTGGCGAGCTGCCTTGCCGCCTTGGGCCGATCTTCCGAGGCGGATCCTGGCGCGCTGCTTCTGCCTGCCGTCACCGTTGGCGTCGTTCGCGCCATGGTCGAGCAGAGGTCCGGGATTGCTACCGGGA
>NZ_RZRW01000541.1:0-3820 GCF_003998745.1 Mesorhizobium sp. M7A.F.Ca.US.014.04.1.1
TCATGATGGAGATTTCCTCGAACGTGGATTCGCGGTCGATTGCGGCCAGGGTAGAGAGCACCAGGGCGGATCGTGAAAGTCCGGCGGCCATTTCGGCGCGCGCTTCCCGGCTCATCAGCAGTTCGAACAGCGCCGGATAGGCGGTAAAAGGTGCACCGTTGGGATGATCGGTGGTGAAGAACACACGCCAGGGATCGTCGATCAGGAGAAAAAGCTCGAGCCCGATCGCCCACTGCATCGTGCCGTAGAAGTCCTTGCCATAGCTGTAGGGCACGATGCCGCCGCCATTGCCGTCACCGTCATGAATGACGGTCTTTTTCGGGTGTGCGCTGCCACGCGCCGAAAACTGCCGCATGACGTCGGAGGAGACCGTGACCGTCTGGCCGAACATCACCTGGCCGATATCGATGGTGACTTCCGGCGTCGCGTTGACCAGTTCGGCAAGCCGTGCGGCGGCAGAGGAAAACCCGCGTTTTCCTTCCGTGCCATAGCCATAGAACTGGAGGTGGGCGAGATGCAGCGGCAGTCCATCCGCCGCTGCAATCGTCGCAGCCGCCGTATCCGCCGATCCGGGGCTGCCCAGATTGTTGCAATGGACATGCAAGGGATGCGGCAAGCCAAGACTGTCGACGGCGGCCTGCAGCGTCTTGACGATCTTGCGCGAACTGACGCCATAGGAAGGCACGACATCATCCAGCGAGAAGGTGCGGACGTTCTCCTTGAAGGCGGCCGCCGCACCGGCGTTGATCACCTTGACCCCAAGCGCTCGCGTCGAAGCGACCGTCCAGGCGACATAGTCCTCGATCATCGTCCGGGGGGCGTCGTCGCGGATCATCGACAACAGGAAATCGTCGTTGCCGAGAATGGCAAGGGTCGCTTTGTCGATAATCGGGATGTCAGCCAGTTCGAGATGCGTGTGCAGCGCCGCTCCCGGCGACATCGCCGGCTCGACGACCGTCGTAAAGCCCATCTTTGCGTAGAGGCAGCCGGTCTGGAACGTCGACCAGCCGGCATTGGCGAGCGGCGTCATTGCTGGCCGCAGCTGATGGGCGGCATGCTGTTCGGGCAAGAGCAGCCGCGCGGTGTTCACATTGCCGCCACCGATGTGGGAGTGGATATCGATGGCGCCAGCCATCACGATGCAGCCGCTGGCTTCGACGGTCCGGTCGGCCGCCCCTCCCGCCGGCGCCGGAACGATCTTGTCGTCCTTGATCCAGAGGTCGCCTTTGCCGAGACGGCCGTTGACGGGATCGATGATGTCGCCGTCGGCGATTTTCGTCAGCATGGCAGTGGCTCGAGGAAAGCGTGGGTAGCGATCAGGCGGATGATCGTCGCGGCGGAGGGCAATTGCGAGGCCGCTTGCGCATCGATCGACCTGAGCGAGCCCGTGCGGCTGGAGTAGACAACCGCATCGTGATCGACCCCAGCCTCGCCGATGGCCATGGTGACTGCGGCGCCGGCAACCGGCTTTTCCGTTTTCGTCAGCACAATCAGCGCCATGCGTGCCCTTTTTTTCTGTAGTTGGGCCGTTGCGGCGGAGATCCGCAGGTGCAGGTCAGCTTCGCCGGCAGCGATCATGCGCTCCACATCGCAGCGCCAGGGATCGAATTCAGGGAGGCCGCGCGCAAAGCCGGTGCGCAGCGGAAAACCTGTCATCCAGGCCGAGGCGCGCGCGCTTCCCCACCCGTTTTCGCTCGCCGGCAGATAAAGGCCGGATGCGCGCGATTTGCGATTGAGATCGGCGATCAGTCCTTGCAGCATCTCCAATGCCAAGCCTTCGGCGGCGTGGCCTGAAAACAGGAACACGGGAAAATGCGCGGCCGCCAGAGCTTTGGCAAAATCATTGAAATTCGACACCGGTTGCGATGTACGCCGCCCTTTGTACTGTGCCCTCAGTGCCGCCAGCGTGGCGGTGAGGCTAGCTTGGCCACAGGAAAGTTGCGTTGCCTTGCGTCCGCCGTTCAGCGGCGGCACAGACATCCCGTTTGGGCCTACCACGAAGAACGCGCGCTGGTTGCCGGTCGAGAGGTCGGGAACCGTCCCGGCAAGTTCGCCGACAAGACCATGATGGATCCGCGGGAGCTCGCCCACGATCACCACGACATCGGCACGCCGGCGCGTCTCTCCGGGGGCGACGGTCATTGCCCCCTTGTCGGTAAAAAGCGCGGTCTCTCGGGCAAGTGCCGCACCATCGGCATGGTCGTATGCCGCGCCAGCCCGCTCAGCCAGCGCGATCGCCGCCCTCGTGCCATCTATATCCGTATCAAAGCTGAAAACCGGGCACCGACTTGACGACAATAGCGACGCGGCATGCGCAGCCGCGTGCTCAATCAGCGCTTCCCGGTTGCCGATCCAAGCAACCGCCATTCGCTAAACTACTTTCTGGTGCCGGCTCGATCCTAGACGAAACTGGATTGGCCGTGAACCCCACCCTGCAGCGGATCAGCGAATGTTTTCATACGCGTCAACAAATTCCGACCCTGCTTAGTCATATTTGACGTAAGCGAAGCGTTGATCGGTCAGTGGAGTGCCCTCCAGTGCCCCGCCTTCCTTGGCCGGCTGCCACTGGACAACGTCCTCGATCTTTTTCGCCAACTCGAAATCCTTGTCGGTAATGCCTTTCGCCGCGTGATTCGTCAGGCGCACCTCGACCCAGGCATAGGAGGCGGTGATATCAGGATGGTGCCACGCCGCCTCGGCGAGATGACCAACCGTGTTGATGACCATGAGCGTCGATTTCCAGCTGTGGGTCTTGTATTTGCGCCGGATCCAGCCGTTTTCATAACGCCATTTCGGCAACTCCTTCTCAAGCCGGTCGGCGATCTCGGCTTCCGAATAGACCTTTTCCTTGACTGTCTCGTTCATCTCGACCTCCGCGAATTGCTCGGTCTGTCACACGCCGGAGCCGGCAAACACGTATGCGTTCTCTTTGGCTTGCCCCATCGACGAAAACAGTTATCATGGTACCGGGCACCTAAACTTCCATGATGCATCCATGATGCACCCATCGGGGGGCAGATGTCGAATTCTGTTACCATACGAGTGCCCGCTCGCCTGCACCTTGGCTTCCTTGATCTCAATGGCGATGCTGGACGGCGGTTCGGCAGCGTCGGGCTTCCATTGAGCGAACCCGAAACCGTCGTCACCCTGTCGCGGTCCAGCGAGACCATCGTCGAAGGCTCCGAGAGCACCCGCGCCAGCGAGCATCTATCGACGCTCTGCAAGCATCTTGGCATTCGCGGCCAGCACCATCTGGTGGTAGAGCAGTCGATCCCCAGTCATGCGGGTCTGGGCTCCGGCACACAGATCGCCCTTGCCGTCGCCTCGGCGTTGCGCACGCTCCACAATCTGCCTCTGGACATCGCCGGCGACGCTAACCTGCTCGAGCGGGGCGGCCGATCCGGCATCGGCATCGCAAGTTTCGAAGACGGCGGCGTCATAGTCGACGCCGGCAAGAACGACCGCGGCGGAACGCCTCCGGTCGTCGCGCGGCTGCCGTTTCCGGAAGAGTGGCGCGTCCTCCTCATCCTCGACCATTCCGGGCATGGACTGCATGGAGCAGCCGAGGTTGCGGCGTTTCGCTCGCTGCCGCCATTCCCAACGGCAGGCAGTGGGGAGATCTGCCGGAGGGTGCTGATGGGCATAATGCCGGCTTTGGTCGAGCGGGACCTTCCGGCATTCGGCGCCGCCGTCACCGCGATACAGATGCTGATCGGCAGCCATTTCGCCCCGGCCCAGGGCGGCGTGTTCACCTCGAAGCGGGTCGAGATGGTGGCCCACTGTCTCAATGAAGCAGGCGCCGTCGGCATCGGCCAGAGTT
>NZ_RZRW01000542.1:0-3804 GCF_003998745.1 Mesorhizobium sp. M7A.F.Ca.US.014.04.1.1
ACCAAGGCCTTCTGGCGCAAGATTCGCCAACCGCTTGCGCAGTCGCGATTCGTCAAGAACGCCATCGCCAGCCTGTTCGCCCAGTTCGTCCGCTTCGTGCGCCTCACCAATCGCGTCGTCGAGGGATCGGCACGGTTTTCGGGCGGTGCCTATACCGAGTTCGAGCCTGGCATCATCGCCTTGTGGCACGGCCAGCATCTGCTGACGCCTGCCTATTATCCCAAGCGCAAGCCGCTGGTCGCCATGGTTTCGCGCAGCGCCGATGCCGAGCTCAACGCCTTGATGCTGGAAAAATTCGGCATCGAGGCTGTGCGCGGCTCGGGCGGGCGGGAAAATGCCAGGCACCTCGACAAGGGTGGAGCGAAAGCGCTTATCGCCCTGAAAAAGTCGCTCGCCGTCGGCAAGAACGTCGCCATGATCGCAGATATTCCGCACGGCACGCCGCGAGACGCAGGACTTGGTATCGTTCTCCTGGCTCGCCTCTCGGGCCGGCCGCTTGTGCCCGTCGCCATCACCACCAGCCGCCGCAAGGTGCTGGAGAAGAGCTGGGACAAGACCACCATTAACCTGCCGTTCGGCCGTTCGTCGATCGTCATTGGCCAGCCGATCTTCGTGGCGGCCGGCGCCGATGACGCCGAAATGGAGCGCAAGCGCCAGGAAGTGACGACAGCGCTCAATGCCGCGACCGCCGAGGCTTACCGTCTCGTGGATGCTCCGCGATGAGCGGCCGCTGGGCACGGGCCATGCTGTCGGCTTACCGATTCGCGGGTGCGGCAGCCTATCCGCTGGTCGGGCCCTACGTTGCCTGGCGCACCTCGCGCGGCAAGGAAGACCGCTACCGCCGCCGCGAGCGCTATGGCGTCGCCGGCCGCGCGCGCCCCGACGGGCCGGTGATCTGGATCCATGCCGCGAGCGTCGGCGAGACCATAGCCGTCGTGCCGCTGGTCGAAAGCATTCTCGACTATGGCGTCAACATCGTGCTGACGACCGGCACGGTGACCTCTGCGCAGGTCGCCGACGAGCGGCTCGGTGACCGCATCATCCATCAATATGTACCGCTCGACCTCAAGCCGGCGGTCAGCCGGTTCCTCGATCACTGGCAGCCGGATCTGGCAATCATCGCCGAATCCGAGATCTGGCCGATGACCATCCTCGAGCTTGGCGCGCGACGCGTGCCGCAGGTGCTGGTCAATGGCAGGCTGTCCGACCGCTCGTTCAAATCGTGGAAGAAACGCGCCAACATCGCCGAGGCGCTGTTCGAGAACCTGGCTCACGTCGTGGCGCAGTCGGATGTCGATGGCGAGCGGTTTCTCGCGCTCGGCGCGCGGCCGGTGACGGTGTCGGGCAACCTCAAGGTGGACACGTCGCCGCCTCCGGTCGACGAACGGGCGCTGGCGACACTGCGGCGGCAGATAGGCACGCGCCCGACCTGGGCGGCGATCTCGACCCATGACGGCGAGGAAGTGGTCGCGGCTGAAGTCCACGCGACGCTGCACAAGCGCCACCATGGTCTTCTGACCATCGTCGTTCCGCGTCATCCCGATCGCGCCGAGGCGCTTGCGGCGCAGATTTCCGGCATGGGCCTGAAGGTCGCGCGGCGCAGCAAGGGCGACAGGATCACGGCCGACACCGACATATTGCTTGGCGACACGATCGGCGAGATGGGGCTCTATCTCCGGCTGACGGAAATAGCCTTCGTCGGCCGCTCGCTGACCTCCGAGGGTGGCCAGAACCCGCTGGAGCCGGCCATGCTCGACACGGCGGTTCTCGCCGGGCGCAATGTGCAGAATTTTCGGGAGGCCTACCAGCGTCTCCTCGACAGCGGCGGCGCCAAGCTGGTGCGCGATCGCGACATGCTGGCCGGCGCCGTCAATTTCCTCCTGACCAACGAAGTGGCGCGCCACGAGATGATGGCGGCAGGCATTGCGACCGTCGACGAGATGCGCGGTGCGCTGGCGCGTACGCTGAAATCGCTTGAGCCCTACATCCAGCCGCTGGTCGTCAAGTCGCGCCTGAAGGGCGCGAACGGGCGCTAGCGTGGCCTCGGAAGCACCACCATTCTGGTGGGAAGAGCCGGACTGGCGGGTCCTGGCACTGTCGCCGCTGTCGGCCATCTATGCGGCTGCCGCCGGCCGCGGCATGCGGCGGGCCAAGCGTGAGAAGATCGAAGCACCTGTTCTGTGCATCGGCAATTTCACGGTTGGCGGCACCGGCAAGACACCGGTGGCCATCGCGCTCGCCAAGCAGGCCAAGCGCATGCATCTCAAACCAGGCTTCCTGTCGCGCGGCCATGGCGGCTCCTTCGCCGAGCCGCACGTGGTCGATATCGACCACGACAGCGCCCGGCATGTCGGCGACGAACCGCTGCTGCTCGCCGAACACGCGCCGGTGGCGGTGACGCCGAACCGCGCCGCCGGCGCCCGGCTGCTGCTGGAACGGAATGGCTGCGATTTCCTGATCATGGACGATGGCTTCCAGAGCGCCCGCATCCACATCGACTATGCGCTGGTCGTGGTCGATGCGCGCTACGGGATCGGCAACGGCCGCGTCATTCCGGGGGGGCCGCTCAGGGCCAAAATCGTCGACCAGCTGGTTTTCACCAGCGGGTTGTTGAAAATGGGCGAGGGCACTGCCGCCGACAGCGTGGTCCGCCAGGCGGCACGCGCCGGCCGGGCGATCTTCGAGGCCCATACAGAGCCAAGCGGCAAGGCAGGGCTTGCCGGCAAGCGGTTCCTCGCCTTCGCCGGTATCGGCCATCCCGAGAAATTCTTCGACACGGTGCGCGAGGCCGGCGGCGAACTGGCATTGACGCGGCCGTTTCCGGACCATCATTTCTATGCGGAGGACGAACTTGCCGAGCTGGCGGCGACCGCACGCACTGAGGGGCTGGTGCTCATCACCACCGCCAAGGACGCCGCCCGGCTGCGCCACGGCGCGTCACAGGACTTTCTCGACCGGCTCGAGGTGCTGGAGATCGACACGGTCTTCGAACTCGATCACGTTCCCGAGCGCATCATCGACGAGACGCTCGATGCCTGGCGCCAGCGCAAGCTGAAGGGTTAACTGCGCTTACGCAGCTCCGGATGCATCTCGATTTCACGGCGCAGCGAGGCGGTGGCGCTGATATAGGGCTCTTGCCTTGCGACGCTCCAGTACTTCAACTCGTCGAGCGGAATGCTTTCGCCTGTCACCGCGCAGCGCACGAACGCGCCGGGGCTGGTAACCTGGAAGTCGCCATCCAGGTAGCGGATGCGGGCTTCCTTGCCGCCGGGGCCTTCGAAACGGTTCATCATGCGGGGACGCCAGGGTTCATGAGAATTTCATCGCCATAAATTCCCGGCGAGGTCAAGCATGAGACAAGCCTGAGACAATGCTGAACGCTTATTGTGAAGCGGAAAAATGTAGTTGGTGGGCCGCAATGGACGTTTCCTCCACTCGTCTTCCCGCCCTGCTTAGGGAAGTGATGACGCCGCAAGCCGTGCCCTCGGGGCAGGCTGATCCAGTGATGACGGCACTGGTCAAGCCGCTGGTCCAACCGCCGGCGCCGTCTCTGCTCGCGCAGCAGACAGCGCCGGCGCTGTTGATTTTGCCGGCGGCGCCGATGGCCGTCAAATCGCAGCAGATCGCATCCGCCGGCATCGTCGATGCCTATCTTGCCCAGCTTGAGACGGGCGAAGAGGCGGCGTTGGCAACAGTCGTGGCGAGAAAGGCAAAACCCGAAGCCGAAACGCTGCGAGCCTTCTTGCCGCCTTCGACAACCGCCAATGACAATGCCTCCGCCAGGGTTGCGGGGCTGTCATTGCT
>NZ_RZRW01000543.1:0-3803 GCF_003998745.1 Mesorhizobium sp. M7A.F.Ca.US.014.04.1.1
GCGCTGAAGGTCGAGACGGACGATGCTTCGAAGGACCGGCTCGCCCGCCTGGAAAAGGAACTCGTCGGCCTTGAGGAGGAATCGACCGAGATCACCGCCAAGTGGCAGGCCGAGAAGCAGAAGCTCGGGCTCGCCGCCGACCTGAAGAAGCAGCTCGACGAGGCGCGCAACGACCTTGCCATTGCTCAGCGCAAGGGTGAATTCCAGCGCGCCGGCGAGCTTGCCTATGGCAAGATTCCGGAATTGGAAAAGAAGCTGAAGGAGGCCGAGGCCCAGGACGGCAAAGCCGGCATGGTCGAAGAGGTGGTTACCCCCGACCACGTCGCCCATATCGTCTCGCGCTGGACCGGCATTCCGGTCGACAAGATGCTGCAGGGCGAGCGCGACAAGCTGCTGCGCATGGAAGACGAGATCGGCAAGCGCGTCGTTGGCCAGGGCGAGGCGGTGCAAGCTGTGTCGAAAGCGGTGCGGCGCCGGCCCTATCAGGTCGTGCTGTTCGACGAGATCGAGAAGGCGCATCCGGATGTGTTCAACGTGCTTTTGCAGGTGCTCGACGACGGCCGCCTGACCGACGGCCAGGGCCGCACGGTCGACTTCCGCAACACGCTGATCATCATGACGTCGAACCTCGGCGCCGAATATCTCGTCAACCTCACCGAGGACCAGGATGTCGATCTGGTGCGCGACGAGGTGATGAACGTCGTCAGGGCATCGTTCCGGCCGGAGTTCCTCAACCGCGTCGACGAGGTGATCCTGTTCCACCGGCTGCGCCGGCAGGATATGGGCCGCATCGTCGAGATCCAGCTCAAGCGGCTCGAGAGCCTGCTTGTCGACCGCAAGATCACGCTATCGCTGGACCAGGAGGCGGTGGATTGGCTGGCGGCCAAGGGCTACGACCCGGCCTATGGCGCGCGGCCGCTGAAGCGGGTGATGCAGAAGGAATTGCAGGACCCACTGGCGGAGAAGATCCTGGTCGGCGACATCCTCGACGGCTCGACCGTCAAGGTGACAGCCGGTTCCGACCGGCTGAATTTCCGCTCCAAACCGACGATCGTCGCGGCGGAAGCGGCAGCCTGATCCTGCGCCGCGCGTCCTTCCTGGACGCGCGGCGTTTTCATATAAAACGTGGGGTGGGGATGACACTGGACGACTACAACAGCTTCTGCGACTCGCTGCCTTCGACGACCCATGTCGTCCAGTGGGGTGGCGCCCATGTTTGGAAGGTGGGGGCCAAGGTCTTCGCGATCGGCGGCTGGGACGATGGCCAGCAGCTCTTCGTCACCTTCAAATGTTCCGATATCGCCTATGATGTGCTCAAGGAACAGCCGGGGCTACGGCCCGCACCCTATCTTGCCTCGCGCGGCATGACATGGATCCAGCGTCGGACAAGCCAGAGCATGGATGATGCCGCGCTGAAGGACTATCTGCGCGAGAGCCATCGCCTTGTCGCCCTGAAGCTTACCAGGCAGGCGCGCAAGGAATTGGGACTTGCCGAAAGCTAGCCTATATTCCTTGAGGCGCCGGAAAACCGCCATCTTCATGCCCGGTTCATGTTGGAACCATAGGATGGTGTAACTGGTTTGCTGGCGAAGGGGTTCGCCAGAAGACAATGCCGGCGGCGGCAAATTTACGGACCGGAGAATTTGGCCACCATGTTCCGCACGATCTTTGCCCTCTCGGCGCTAGCCGCCGGGCTTGTGTCTTCCGGGGCGTTCGCCGCGCCGACGACGGACAATGCGCCAAGGGTTGTCCGCGCTGCCGATACCGGGGGCATCCTTGTCGCCCAGGACGGTAATCTCGACATCTACTACGACGCCAGGGGCAACCGCGTGATCGTCGATGCCGATACCGGCAAGGTCATCGCCATCCAGCCGCCGCAGACCCGGCTCGACCGCCGCGCCTTGCGCCGCGAGACACGACTGCGCGAACTGGGCCGCGCCCCCGAAGGCGACGACCGCTACTATCTCGACGATCCGGAAGACATGGCGCGGTTCCGGCGCAAGCAGTTGGAAGAGGAAGGCCGCGTTATCCCGCCGCCGGCAGATGAGTACGATCCCTATGGGGACAATTCCGCCGAAGCCTACCCGCCGGCGCCGCAGGACGATGGCAATTACGACGACAATTATCCCGACGCGCCGCAGCCGGCTAAGCCGGGTACAATCAAGCGCCAGCCGCTGAACGAGGCCGCGATAGACCCTGCCCAGCCGACGACACCCGCCGATCAGGCGGCTCTGCCGCCAAAGGCCGGCGACAAGACCACCGTTGCCCCGGCACTTTCGCTGGGAGCGCGCCAGGATGTCGCCGCCCTTCAGGTGCTGCTCGACCGGGGTGGCGCTTCGCCTGGCGTCATCGACGGGCGTTTCGGTTCGAATGTCGACAAGGCGCTCGCCGCCTACAACCAGATCACCGGCGCCAATCTGCGATCGACCGACGCGGTCGCCATCCAGGCGGCACTTGCGCAATCCGGCGGCGATGCCTTCGCCAATTACACGATCACAGCGGAGGACGCGGCCGGTCCTTATGTCGCGTCGATCCCGGAAGACTACAGCCAGAAGGCGCAACTCGACCGCATGGGTTATACGTCGGTGACCGAGGCGCTCGCGGAGCGCTTTCACATGGACGAGAATTATCTCAAGGCGCTCAACCCGGAGGTCGATTTCAATCGTCCCGGCACGATCATCAAGGTCGCCAATTTCGGCAGGCTGGTTTCGACGCCGGTGGCGCGTATCGTCGCCGACAAGGACAAGAAAGAGGTTTTCGCCTATGACGCCGGCGGCAAACTGGTCGCGGCCTATCCCGCAACCATCGGCTCGTCGGATACGCCGTCACCGTCCGGCATACACACGGTGTCGCGCGTGGCGCTCGATCCGAACTACACCTACAATCCCAGCATCAATTTCAAGCAGGGTCAAAACGACAAGGTCCTGACCATTCCGCCGGGCCCGAACGGTCCCGTCGGTTCGGTCTGGATCGCCCTGGATAAGCCGACCTACGGCATCCACGGCACGCCCGATCCGTCGAAGATCGGCAAGACCGAGAGCCATGGCTGCGTACGCCTGACCAACTGGGATGCGCGGGAGCTGGCCAAATTGGTTTCGCCGGGCGTGACGGTGGAGTTTGTCGGCGGGCCCTCAGCCGATAACCTTGCGCAGCAGTGAACCGCGAAGCGCGGCGGCATAGACCAACTGCACGACCAGGATGAAGCCGACGCCGAGCAAGGGACTGACAAGCGAGAGTGCGGCGCCGACCGCCCACAGGATCTGTGCCTTGATGATGCGCAGATAGACCGTGCGTTTGGTTTCCGCATCGACATCCTCTGCTACGAAGCCGCTTTTCTCCGCATAACGCCAGCTCGCGAACAGCGTGACGCCGAGCGCCAGCAGATTGAGCCAGTAGACCAGCACCGCGGTTCTGAACTCGAGGAAGTCGGCCAGAAGATCGGTCGAGAAGGGCAGCAAGGCGATGAAGGCGAGAAAGCAAAGGTTCAGCGTGGCAAGCCGTCGATCGGATTTGGCGATCAGACCATGCTGCGCCTGCTGGCCAAACCAGAAGATGGTCAGCGTCAGGAAGCTCAAGGCGTAGGTCAGGAAACGCGGCGCCAGGGCGGCGATCGCGGCGAGCAGCTCGCGTTCGGAATGGATCGCCTCGTGCGCCGGCACCCTGATTTCGAGAACGATCAGGGTGAGCGCGATGGCGAATACGCCATCGGTGATCCCGACGATACGGCCGCGTCCCTCAGCCGATGCTTCAAGTGGCCGCTTCATCGATGTTTCCCCATCGGCACCTTCCGGAAACCTAGCATG
>NZ_RZRW01000544.1:0-3797 GCF_003998745.1 Mesorhizobium sp. M7A.F.Ca.US.014.04.1.1
GGGAGCTCGGCGCGCCGCGCATTCGCCGGCGCCACGAGGGCGATGCCCGGGAGGTTGCTGGTCTGGGCCGCCGCTGCCGGCGTCAGGTTTCTCGCCTTGGGCGGGGGGGCGGCCGAAGCGGTCTCGACATCGGCGCTGTCGTCGGCCTCGTCGTCGCCGCCGCCACCGAAGAAAGCCGACAGGAATCCACCCGATTTCTTGCTGCTGCCGCCGGCACTGGCCATCTCGATGGCCGGCGAGCCCGATCCCTTGCGCGCCTTGTAGGAGGCGAGCGCCTGCTCAAAGCCGGGCAGCGGCCTGCCGTCGCTCGGCACATGCAGCGTCTTGCCATTGGGGAACAGGGAGACCAGTTCCTGCCGGCTGATACCGGGCCAATGGCGCACATTGCCGACATCCATGTGGACGAACGGCGAACCCGATGACGGATAGTAGCCGACGCCGCCGCCCTGCATCTTGAGGCCGATGTTGCGCAGCTTCTTCAGCGGCACGCCGGGAATATAGAAATCCATCGCCTTGCCGAGCATGTGCTGGCTCTTCTCGGCCACGCCCCTGCTGCGGCTGCGCAGCATCGAGTTCGTCGACGGCGAGCGATAGCCGCAGACGACCTGGATATAGTCCGTGGCACCTGCTTCCCGATACGCCTCCCAGACGAGATCCAGCAGGCGCGGATCCATCTTGGTTGGCTCGTTGCGACGCCAGTCGCGCAAAATGATGTTGATCTTGCGGAGACCCTCGGGAACGTAGCGGCCGTTGCGCTTGTAGACGATCTCGGCCTTCTCATGGGTGTGGAGATGATAAAGCTTCAGCGACCGTGTTTCGGCGCTGGCTCCGCTCGCAGCCGCGGCAACAAAACCAAAAGCGACAACCAACACTGCCAGCCACTTCGGCCAGACGCTCAAATGATGGTGCCGCCTGTTTGTGTGTCGTTCGATTCTGTTCAAATCAAAAGGCCTTGCAGGCTGCCGTTTGTCCCCGGATTTGTCCAAACGGATGTGGCATTAGCACACCCGAATATCGATCCTAATGGTTAATCATCGCTTATTGAAGCCGAAATGCGGTAACACCGTGGCGATATCCCGTCAAAAATTGTTCACAAGGTTTCTTGGTAAACCGCTGGTTTAGATCGGATTTTCGCCTTCGCCCCAAACACGATCTGTTACCGTTAGCCTTAATGCGTGAACAGAGCTGTCCACGAGACAGCCACAATGCCGCCGAAACGGCGATACAAGGCCCGTTGTGGCATTGCAAGCTGGCGCCGGCCTTGTGGCAAAGCCGGAAGCCGGGCCAAAGCTCAGCCCGGCATCGCCCTTAGGAGGCTAGTCGATCGACGCGGCCTGTCTCCGGATCGATGCCGTGTTCCTTGAGCTTGCGATAGAGCGTCGAGCGGCCGATGCCGAGTCGGCGGGCGACTTCGCTCATCTGTCCGTTGTAGTGATCGATGGCAAGCTTGATCATCTCGAGTTCGACATCGGCAAGTGCCCGCACATTGCCGCGCTCGTCGAGCGCCCGCAACGTGCCGAAGCGAGGCTGCAGCCTTGCCGGCGGATCGAACGCGATTGCCGGGCCGCCCTCGCCGGGCAAGGCTTCGTCATCGCGCGCCTGCAAAGGCAAGGACGGCGACGGCGCGTCGCCATCCATATCGAGGTTGACGGTGCCTTCCACTTGCGCCCGGATCTGCGGGAAGTCCTCCGCGGTTAACATATAGCCTTCGCAAAGCACCGAGGCGCGAAAGACGGCGTTTTCGAGCTGCCGGATGTTTCCGGGCCAGTCATAGGCCTGCAGCACCGCGAGCGCTGCCGCCGAAATACCTTGCAGGCGACGGTGCGGGTCGGCCGGCGCGACCTTCTCCATGAAATGGGTGACCAGATATGGGATGTCGTCGCGGCGGTCGCGCAGCGGCGGCACGAAGATCGGATAGACGTTCAGCCGGTAGAACAGATCCTCGCGGAACTTGCCGTCCTTGACCTGCTGCAGGAGGTTGCGGTGCGTCGCCGAAATCAGCCTGATGTCGACCCTGACGGTCGAGCGCCCACCGACCGGGTCGACCTCGCCGTCCTGGACCGCACGCAACAGCTTGACCTGCACGTCGAGCGGCAGGTCGCCGATCTCGTCGAGAAACAGCGTGCCCGAATGCGCTTCGACGAACTTGCCGGTGTGCTTGTCGGTGGCCCCGGTGAACGAGCCCTTCTCGTGACCGAACAGGATCGATTCGACCAGATTGTCTGGAATGGCGCCGCAATTGACGGTGACGAAGGGCTTCGTGCGGCGGTCGCCACTGCCCTGGATGGCGCGCGCCACCAGTTCCTTGCCGACGCCGGACTCGCCCTCGATCAGGATCGGAATGTTGGATGCCGCCGCTTTCTGGCCAAGACGGATCACCCTGTCCATGGCCGGGCTGTGCGTGATCATGTCCTTGAAGGTCAGGAGGCCGCCGCGCCGGCGCGATGTGCGCTTGACCTCGCCCTCGACGGCCTCGACCTTGAGCGCATTGCCGATCGATGCCTGCAGCCTGTCGGGAGACGCCGGCTTGACGACGAAATCGAAGGCGCCATGACGCATCGCCGAAACCACGGTCTCGATTCCGCCCTGCGCGGTTTGCACGATCGCCGGCACGTTGATGTCGCGCTCGCGCATCGCCTTCAGCACGCCGATACCGTCGAGACCGGGCATGACCAGATCGAGGATGACCACCGACACCTCGCGGGCGCCGGGTCCATCGAGGATGTCGAGAGCGGCCGCGCCGCCGTCGACCACGATTGCGCTGTAGCCGAACCGCGTCACCGCCGCTTCGAGCAGCCGGCGTTGCACCGGATCGTCATCGACTATGAGTATGGAACCTGTCATGACTGGTGTGACTGCCCGCCCGAGGAATTCTGCCCTGTGGACCATCTTGGCACAGGGTTCTAAATAAGGTTTCAAAAAACCCGGTGAATGAATTCCTTAGGATTTGACCGGCTTCTCGTTTCTCCTTGAACCTTGGCCACGGAAGGTGTCGGCAATGCATAGGGATTCTGGGCACATGGTTTCCGCACGGCGGCTGGCGGCGCCGGCGTCGGGTCAAGGCGCGGCCGAGCTGGGCGACCTGCCGGAATGGAACCTTGCCGACCTCTATGCCGGCATGGACGCGCCGGAGCTGAAGCGCGACATCGCCAAGGCCGCCACCGATGCGACCAGTTTCGAGAGCCGCTGGAAGGGTACGCTGGCCGCCGAAGCCGAGCGCGGCGGCGCCGGCAGGCTGGGCGAGGCGCTTGTCGCCTACGAGGCGCTGGAGGAACTGATCGGCCGCATCGTCTCCTATGCGGGACTGGTTTATGCCGGAAACACCGCCGATCCCCAGCGCGCCAAGCTCTATGGCGACATCCAGGAGAAGATGACCGACGCCAGCGCGCACCTTCTGTTCTTCGCGCTCGAACTCAACCTGATCGACGATGCGTCGATCGAAGGCGCGCTCGCCGGCGATCCCGCCTTCGGCCACTATCGGCCATGGGTGCTCGATCTGCGCAAGGACAAGCCTTACCAGCTCGAGGACCGCGTCGAGCAGCTCTTCCACGAAAAGTCGATCACCGGACGCGGCGCCTGGAACCGCCTGTTCGACGAGACGATGACCGACCTTCGCTTCCACATCGACGGCGAGGAACTGACGTTGGAGCCGGCGCTGAACCGTCTGCAGGACGCCGACGGCGAGGTGCGCCGCCGGGCGTCCGAGGCGCTGGCCACGACCTTCCGCAAGAACTTGCGCACCTTCACGCTGATCACCAACACGCTGGCCAAGGACAAGGAGATATCCGCCCGCTGGC
>NZ_RZRW01000545.1:0-3795 GCF_003998745.1 Mesorhizobium sp. M7A.F.Ca.US.014.04.1.1
GTCCCCGATGCCGCAGATAATGATCGGCGATCGCACAGGCAACCATTGCCTCGCCGATCGGCACGGCGCGGATGCCGACGCATGGATCGTGGCGGCCCTTGGTCATGATCTCGACGTCCTTGCCGTCCTTATCGATCGACTTTCGCGGGGTCAGGATCGACGAGGTCGGCTTGACGGCGAAACGGGCGACGATTGCCTGGCCGGTCGAGATGCCGCCGAGGATGCCGCCGGCATTGTTGGACAGGAACACCGGCTTGCCGTCATTGCCGATGCGCATCTCGTCGGCATTCTGCTCGCCGGTGATGCGGGCGGCCTCGAAGCCGTTGCCGATCTCGACGCCCTTGACCGCGTTGATCGACATCAGGCCGGAGGCGATGTCCTGGTCGAGCTTGGCATAGATCGGCGCGCCGAGGCCCGGTGGAACGCCGTCGGCGACGATCTCGATCACCGCACCGACCGAGGAGCCCGCCTTGCGGATGCCGTCGAGATACTGCGTGAAGACAGGAACGGAAGCCGGATCGGGGGTGAAGAACGGATTTTCCGCATCGCCGATGAAATTCCAGTTCCAGTTGGCGCGATCGATGGATTTCTCGCCCATCGACACCAGCGCACCGCGCACCACCACGCCGGGCACCACCTTGCGCGCCAAGGCACCGGCCGCCACTCTGGCTGCCGTCTCGCGGGCCGAGGAGCGGCCGCCGCCACGATAATCGCGCACCCCGTATTTGACGTCATAGGTGTAGTCGGCATGGCCGGGCCGGTACTGGCGGGCGATCTCGCCATAATCCTTTGAACGCTGGTCGACATTCTCGATCAGCATCGACACCGGCGTGCCGGTGGTGATCATCGTCTCGCCGTCCTCGTCGAGGATGAAACCTGACAGCACCTTCACTTCATCTGGTTCGCGACGCTGCGTCACGAAACGTGACTGTCCCGGCCGGCGCTTGTCGAGTTCGGCCTGGATCTCGTCGCGCGTAAAGCGGATGCCGGGCGGACAGCCGTCGACCACGCAGCCGAGCGACGGGCCATGGCTTTCGCCCCAGGTGGTGACGCGGAAAAGGTGGCCGAACGTGTTGTGAGACATGAAATACCCTGCCCGGCATCGGAGCCGGCTGAAGATTGCGTTCTATTGGCGTTTTTCACAGGGGTCAAACTGTGATCTGGCGGATTTAGTTTTGACACATTCGGTTGGTTTCTGCTCTGCTCCATCCGCTGTTGAACAGCCCGCCGCCATGCCGGTGCAATGATAAAGAGGAACGATTATGCGTACCCTGATTAGCGCCGTTGCCGCCACGCTGCTGCTTTCCACCGCCGCTTTCGCCGGCCAGACCGAAGGCCTGATCAAGAAGATCGACAAGGACACGGCGACGCTGACGCTGGATGACGGCAAGTCCTACAAGCTGAACGCAGAGACCGATCTCGACGCGCTGAAGCCGGGCATGGACATCGTCATTGCCTACGATGTGACCAATGGCGAAAACGTCATCACCGACATGGAACTGCCGGACAGCTCAGCCAACTAGAGCTTCCAACCTCAATTGAATGCAGCGTTTGCGGTTCAGCTTTCGCCGAGCCGCCTGCGAAATGGCCTAGAGCGTGTCGCGTCTGAACGGATTCAGGCGACCCGCTTTAGGTCTTTGTTTTATGCATGTCGTTCTCCCAAAACCGGGGCCAATTTTGGGCGACATGCATCAAAGCCACTCCAGACTCTTGCCTTCGAGCTTGAGCAGGCGATCCTGCGGTATTTCCAGGTTCGCTGCCTCGTCCTCGGCCAATCCCAGAACGAAACGAAACAAGGTGCGCATGACGCCGCCATGGGTCACGCATATCGTCTGGCGTTCAATCGCGTCGAAGCATGGCCTCACCCGTTCGAGCAGCATCTGATAGCTCTCGGCGCCTTCGCCGGGCGGCTGGAAGTTCCACTTGTCCAGAGCACGCGTCCCGCTTGCTCCGGGATACCGCGTCTCCAGCTCGGGAAAGGTAAATCCCTGCCAATCGCCGAAATTGACCTCGACGAGGCGCGGATCGGTTCGATAGGCATCCGGATCCAGCTTCATCGCGGCGCGAATACGCTGCATCGTTTCGCGCGTCCGTTTCATCGGACTGGCGACGAAGTCGAATTCCCAGGGATCTGGAACCAACGCAGCTAGCCGAAGCCCGTTGCCGGTCGCCTGTTCGCGGCCAAGAGCATTGAGATCGGTGTCAGCCTGCCCCTGAAGCCGCATTTCGGCGTTCCACGCGGTCTGGCCGTGGCGCGCGATATAAACCAGCGGGTACATCAGGTCTTCCGGTGCGGATCGGGACGGACGACGGTTGGGGGGTGCTAGTCCTTGACCGTCGAAATATCAGGCGCGTCGACCGCCTTCATGCCGACGACGTGGTAGCCCGAATCGACGTGGTGCACTTCACCGGTGACGCCGCGCGACAGATCGGACAGGAAATAGACGCCGGAATCGCCGACTTCCTCCTGCGTCACCGTCTGCTTCAGCGGCGAATTGTACTCGTTCCACTTCAGGATGTAGCGGAAATCGCCGATGCCGGAAGCGGCAAGGGTCTTGATCGGGCCGGCCGAAATGGCGTTGACGCGGATCTTCTTGGCGCCGAGATCGACCGCCAGGTAGCGCACGCTGGCCTCGAGCGCCGCCTTGGCGACACCCATGACGTTGTAGTGCGGCATCACCTTTTCGGCGCCGTAGTAGGTCAGCGTCAGCAGTGAGCCGCCATCGGTCATCAGCGCCTCGGCGCGCTTGGCGATGGTGGTGAAGGAATAGACCGAAATGTCCATTGTGCGCAGGAAATTGTCGCGTGACGTCTCGACATAGCGGCCAGTCAGCTCATCCTTGTCGGAGAAGGCAATGGCGTGGACGAGGAAATCAAGCTTGCCCCAATGTCTGGCGACATTGGCGAAAACCTCATCCAGGCTCGCCGGATCGGTGACGTCGCAATGGCCGGCGACAAAGGCGCCCAGTTCCGCCGCCAGCGGCTCGACACGCTTCTTGAACGCCTCGCCCTGATAGGTCAGCGCTATCTCGGCGCCATGATCGACGCAGGCCTTGGCAATGCCATAAGCGATCGACCTATTGTTGGCGACGCCAAGAATGAGGCCGCGCTTGCCGGCCATTAGGCCCTGTCCACCCGCCATGTGAGCGCTCTCCGCAAGATTTCAGCTTTGTGGGTTGCCCTATCGCACAGGCACAGAGCCCCTTCAAGCGCTCAAAACGGACAGTTCAGGGGACAAAAGCCGCCGATCAGCCTTTTTGGCTGCGCAACAGCGCTTCGAGCGCGCTGTCACCGCCTTCCGGCAGCATGATACGCACATGAGCGTAGAGATCGCCGTGACCGCCGGCCTTTTCCGGCAGGCCTCTGCCCTTCAGCCGCAGGACCTTGTCGGAGCTCGACCAGGCCGGAATGTTGACCGCGAGCCTGCCGGTCGGCGTCTCGACAGGCACCTTGGCGCCGAGCACGGCATCCGCCAGCATCACCGGCAGATCGGCGTGCAGGTCGCGGCCTTCGATGCGGTAGCGTGGATGCCGGCGCAGATGGATCTTGACCAGCGCGTCGCCTGGCTGGCCCGGCCCCTGCTCGCCTTGACCCTTGAGGCGGATGGTCTGGCCATCCTCGACATAGGCCGGCAGCTTGACCGCCACCTTGCGGCCGTCGGGGAACATCGCCGTCACCTTTTCAGCGGTCGCCGCTTCCTCGATGGTGACGTCGAGCGTCACGTTCAGATCGGCTGCTGTCGCCTGCTGGCGGCGATCGCCCGTGCCGGGACCGCGCGCGCCCGAAAAAGGGTCG
>NZ_RZRW01000546.1:0-3795 GCF_003998745.1 Mesorhizobium sp. M7A.F.Ca.US.014.04.1.1
GACCAGGCCCGTCGCGTTGGGCGATCATCCGCCCGCCATCGTCGCCACCGAGACCATCCACGAACAGGCCAGCCACGCCGTCGAAATTGGTGAGCCCGTCGAATTCAATTGCGGCGCCAATCAGCTGGGCTGCCTGGAAGACAATGTATTCGACGTCCTCGAGGGCGATGTTTTCGGCCAGGTTCCTGACCCTTACATGTTCCGCCACCGCCGTGATACTGACGATGCCGGTCTTCCTGAAGGCGATCTGGACCGCTGAACGGACGTCATCGCGCAGTCGCGCCGAGTAATCATACCGCATCGAAACCTCCCAAAGGGAACGGTTTTCTGTTCAGGTTGCACAATGCGGCAGGGGCTTCATCTTGGCAAGTCACGAATTAAATAATATCTAAACAAATCAGCTAGTTAGCATAGTTATGCAAGTATGCGCCTTACGCCGAATACCATCAGGCTCATCATGCGCATGAGAAGCAGTTCACTCATCCCGAGGTCTTGACGCGCTAGGAGCGCTTTCCTAACTATTAGGTAAGCGAGTTGAATACTCATTCGAGGTATCGGGATCCTGAGCGAGGGAGCGCGATGACTGAACTGGAACGCCCGGAACGGTTGCAGATCATGCTGACGTCAGACGAGCTGGCTGCGCTGGAAAACTGGCGCTTCGACAAGCGTATGCCGAGCCGTTCGGCCGCGGTCAGGGAATTGCTGCGGCGCGGTCTTGCCTCAGACGGCTTCCTGACGGCGGAGCAAGGGGCGAAGTCGCAAGACTTCGGTATCCTGCCAACCGCCGGCGGCAACGGCATTTCCGAAAGCGGCAAGGAGTAGCGGTTCACCGCGCGTGAGCCGCTCCAGTCCTTTCAGGCTGCCGGTCGCCGCAACGCGGTGCCGGCCGGCCCAGCGGACCATAACTCTCGATTCAGAGGATGTTGGTCGTCACTTCGACGACGATCGCGGCACCTTCCAGGCTGCCATTGGTGACGTGCACGACACGCGATACCCGCAGATCCTGCGTGGTTCCATCGATCGACAGCGCAACGCTTTCGCCGATCCGCGGAACCGCCTGAAAAACCGCGTCCGTGGCCTCCGGCCGGTTGTCGATCGATATGCGGCAGTTGACGGTCATGAGATGTCTCCTGTGTCGGCCCGGTGGTCAACGCGGGGTCCGCGAAATGGTTTCAGGAGCCGGATGCAACTTAACGGCGCCCAGATCCGTAAAACACTAATTGCTCCATTGTTCATCGTAACGGAGCAACAGGGCTCGCTGGGGGCGTTGGGGCTGCCCCGGCGAGCTTGATCCGCCTTGCCGGGGGCGTGGCGTCACCGGGGTATGGAGACGAGTTTCGGCGCCCGCAATTCCCCGGCCATCCTTGCCGCCTGGAAAATTGTCATCAAAACCAGGATGGGCTCACCCTCGGTCGGGTTGATGGTCAGCACGACGCGGCCAAGCTCGTCGCTCATGCCGCAAGACCAGTCCTTGACGGCTATCACCTTTCTCGCGGCCATATGCCGTTCTCCTGCACGGGAGGTTCTCTGCCGGCTACGCCGTCTGGAGTTGGTCGACAGAACCTTCGCCTGACATTGCAAGCAGCCGAAATGCGGCAAATGCGGCCAATATCATGAAAACCGCCGTGACGTTCAGGGACATCGTCGACGCAAGCACGCCCCCGTCAAAGCAACTCAGTTCCATGCGCTCTACCCCTTCAAGCCACTGACGGCCTGGATGATGATCCTGCTTCGAGTGAAATACAAGCGCGCGCTAATGTGCTGAAGCCGGCTGGCCAGTCTGCGCGCGGCTTCGAACCAGCCAAGCGCTTGGTTGCTGGTTCCCGCTCAAGGGCTCGAACCTCGATTCACGCCTTCAAAGGGCGCTGTCCTACCATTAGACGAAGCGGGAAAATGCACGTTGCGCCCCACCCCTAGCCGGTTCGCGCGCCGGGATCAACGCACTGCGGCGGCAAAGCCGATTGGAAGCGCGGTGTCAGTCCGGAAAGTTGGTGACAGGTTCCTCGCAGCGGTAGACCGGGCAGCTGCCGTCACGGGTCGGGACATAGGCCGACATCGGCACCTCCGGCCAGTCGCATTCGTTGCCGAACTGCCTGACATAGCGATCATAGGTGTTGGGGCCTGTGGTCAGCACCACGGCATGGCGGCTTTGGAGCAGTTGCCGGAGCTGGTCGCAACTCATCGTGCGGGTGTCGGGCCTGGCTTCGGCGAGGCCGGTCGCGGCCAGCAGGATCGCTGCCGTCAAGGCAATTCGGCGCATTGGCATGGCTGTTCCTCGAATGGACATATCGGCCGAAACTCGCATCCCGCCGGGTGGTTCCGCAACCGCCGGCTCGCCGTCTGTGGCAGCGCAACCAAATGGTCCGTCGTGCATTGCTGGGGATGGATGGCAGGAAGCCCTACAAAACTCCGCAATGGCGGCCCGGAAGCGGGGATCGCGAGGCCATGTGCTGTTCCTTCTGCGGCGGGCGCGACCACAGCTATGAGGACTGTCCGCAAAGGAATCCCGACGCCGATGCAGTGCCCGTTGCGCCGCCCAACGACGCCGGCTCCGAAAAAGCAGGCCGATGAGACGGACAGGGCGAAGCGGTCATCGGGCTTACAGCAGCTCGACTGGATCGGCATTTACGGCCGCAGAGGCATTGCCGAGATGGAGGGCCGGGCATTATCGTGACATGCGTGTCCGCGACCGCAAATGCGGAATGCTGCGCACCGACTGCAACCAAAATGCCCGGTCAGGCATTTCTAGCAGGAGGGGAATCCTCACGCAGACGCTGGCGGGAGGCGGCAAGGTGGGGCCACGACGGGGCAATGACAGAATTGGCAAGCGTCGATAGCCTGCTCGAAATCACTGCCCACGCTCGGCTGGCGGCGATTGTCGATTCGTCCTTCGACGCCATCGTCAGCAAGGACCTGAACAGCATCATCACCAGTTGGAACGCGGCGGCGCAACGCATGTTCGGCTACACCGCCGAAGAGGCCGTCGGCCGCTCCGTACTCATGCTCATCCCCGATCATCTCAAGGATGAAGAGACCGACATCATCAGCCGGGTTCGCAGGGGCGAGCTCCTGGCCAGCTATGAGACGATCCGCCGGCGCAAGGATGGCGGCCTCATCGCCGTGTCGCTGACCATTTCGCCGATCAGGAACGCGTCCGGCGAGATCATCGGCGCATCGAAGATCGCCCGCGACATCACCGCCAGCAAGGAGAGCGAGCGCCGGATCAGGCTTTTGCTCCGCGAGGTGAACCATCGCGTCAAGAACCAGTTCGCGGTGATCCTCTCGATGATCCGGGAGACCAGCAAACGCTCGACCGATCCGCGCGAGTTCGAGGAGATGATCCGTTCCCGCATCATGGCGCTGTCGCGGTCGCACGATCTGCTGGTGAACTCGGAATGGGCCGGCGCCAGCCTCTTCGACCTTGCCCAGGAGCAGCTCAAGCCGTTCGGCCACGAGGCGCGGGTATCGCTTTCCGGACCGCTTTTGACCCTGCAGCCGAATGCCGTGCAAAATCTCGGCATGGCGTTTCATGAACTCGGCACCAACTCTTCCAAATATGGCGCGCTGGCGAGCGAGGCCGGGCGGCTGGAGATCACCTGGCGGATCGTCGAAGGCGCTTCGGACAAGCTGGAAATCCATCTGCTCTGGGACGAGACGATGCCGGTGCGTGAGGGAGAGCGGCCCGGGGGGCGGCAAGACGAAAGCACGCGCAAGGGTTTCGGCACCGTCGTCCTGCAACGGGTCGCGCCGCAATCGCTGAACGGCTTGGCGGTGCTGGATCGCAGCCCGGGCCAT
>NZ_RZRW01000547.1:0-3791 GCF_003998745.1 Mesorhizobium sp. M7A.F.Ca.US.014.04.1.1
CGGTCTTCGCATCGCACCAGAGCTCGACGCGGGTCTTCTTGCCCGGCTCGATCGTTGCGATCCCGGCCGAATACCAGTGGGCGAAGTCGGCGTTGCAGGAGAGGCCTTCGCTGCCCGCATTCGAAATCGTCAACGGAACCATGTCGAGCCCGTCAGTGCCGGTGCGGACGACGACATGGTGCAACTCAACCGCGTTGGCGAAGGACGATAACGCCAGCATCACCGGAAGGGCATAACGGATCTTCACTTTGCCTGAGCTCCACAATGTAATTTTTCCTAGGCAGTCTATCTCGCTTTCGCGCAATAACAATAAGAATATTGATTGGTGAAACAACAGAGAGGGTAACATGTTAAAGCTTCTTAAGAGCAGTGTAAGTGCAGTTATATTAGTCGGTGTCTTGATTAGCGGCGCGCTTGCCGGCGAGGTCAAGTCGATCGCCATCCTGACGCCCGAAGAAGGCACGGACTACGGCTGGAACCAGCAAGGCATCGATGCCGCCAAGGCGGCTGGCAAGGCCGCCGGCGTCGAAGTGGTCGTGGCCCAGGGCCTCGGCTATGGCGATGTTCGCCCGACCTTGCGGGAACTTGCCTCCGACGGCGCCAGCCTGCTGATCGCGCATGCCAGCGGCTACAACACCTCGGCGCCTGAAATCGCCAAGGAATTGAAAGTTCCGGTGGCAATCGTCGACACGCCAGCCGGCCTGGAGAAGGGCCTTGTCGCCGACTATACGCTGAGCGGCCACGAGGGCGCCTATCTCGCCGGCCGTCTCGCCGCCAAGGTGTCGCGTTCCAAGTCGGTCGGCATCGTGGTGTCGGGCGAACCGCCATCGTGGAATTCGCAGTCGGCGGCGTTCGCGCAAGGCGTGAAGGCGGAGAACCCGGACGTCAAGATCACCTACGCGGTGATCGGCCCGGCCGCCTACAGCGATGCGGCCGGCGGCAAGCGCGTCACCGAAAGCGTGATCGCATCGGGCGCCGACATCATCTTCGGCCAAGGCAACGGTTCGAGCTTCGGCATGCTGCAGGCGGTCGAGACGACCAAGGCAGCCGATGGCGGCAAGGTCTATTTCATCGACGTCATCGGCGACAAGTCACCGATCGACAAGGGCTTCCTGCTGTCGTCGGTGGTGTGGAATATCGAGCCGGTCTATGCGGCGATGATTGCCGACCTGAAGGCGGACACGTTCGGCACCAAACACTATACGATCGGCCTCAAGGACGACTCGGTCAAGTTGCTGAAGACCGCTGCGATCCCGGACAATGTCTGGACGGAAATCCAGGCGCTGCGCGAGGACGTCATTTCCGGCAAGATCAAGGTCGAGCCGGTCTATGACGCGGCCGCCGTAAGGGCACTGATGACCAGCGTCGCCCAGTAAGGCGATCATGGTCGGCTGCCGGAGGGGTGATCCGTTCACCCCTCCGGACGATTCCTGTTTTTTGGTGCTGGGCTTCATGAGCGGTTTTTCTTCATCGTCCGTTGCCGGGCGCGACATCGTCGCGCTTGAAGGCGTGACCAAACGGTTCCCCGGCATCGTTGCCAATGACAGCGTCGACCTGTCGATCCGCCCGGGCGAAGTGCATGTGCTGCTGGGCGAGAACGGCGCTGGAAAATCGACATTGATCGGCATGTTGTCCGGCCTGCAGCAGCCTGACGAAGGACGCATACTGGTCGACGGCAAACCGACGCCGATCACCTCGCCACGCCATGCGCTGGCACTCGGCATAGGCACCGTATTCCAGCACATGATGCTGGTGCCGACGCTGACGGTGGCGGAGAACCTCCTGCTTGGCGGGCCGTGGTGGCAGCGCCCCAGGACCGAGGAACTGGCGGCGCGCGTCGCCGAGATCACCGGCACGCTCGGCATCACCGTCAAGCTTCAAGCCAAGGTATCGGAGTTGTCGCTCGGCGAGCAGCAGCAGGTCGAGATCCTGCGCGCGATGCTGCGCAACAGCCGGCTGCTCATCCTTGACGAGTCCACCTCCATGCTGACGCCGAAAGGTATCGACGAACTGGGCGCGCTGATGCGCCGCCTTGTCGAGCAGGGCCTTGCGATCGTCTTCATCACCCACAAGCTCAAGGAGGCGGCTGCCTTCGGCGACCGCATCTCGGTGCTGAAGCTTGGCCGCAAGGTCGGCGAGATTCCACCCGAGCGGTTTCGCACGCTGGGCGAACAGGAGATCGTCTCGGAGATCGTGGAATTGATGTTCGGCAAGCAGAAGGATGACCCGGAAGCCGTCGAGCGTCCTGTCCGCACTGCCCGCGCCGGCGCTGCCCCGCTGCTTCAGGTGACGGACCTGGCGGTAGCGGCGACGGACAATGCGCCGGGCCTGTCGTCGATCTCCTTCGACATCCGCCCGGGCGAGATCCTCGGCATAGCCGGCATCGACGGCAACGGCCAGAAGCAGCTGGCGGAAGCGCTGGCCGGCCAGCGTACAGCCACAAGCGGCTCGGTGCGGCTGGACGGCGCCGCCATCGAGACGCTGAGCGTCGGCGAGCGCCGCCGGCGCGGCCTTCGCTACCTGACCGACGACCGACTGGGCGAGGGCACTGTCGGCACCTTCCCGGTCTCGATCAATTTCTTCCTCAAGCAGGTCGGCGCGGCCCCGTTCTGGCGCAACGGCGTCGAGCAGCGCGCGGAGATCGACAAGCGCGCCGCGCAGCTCGTGCGCGAATACGACGTGCGCACGCCGAGCCTGAAGACGCCCGTCGCGCGGCTGTCCGGCGGCAACATCCAGAAGGTGCTTCTGGCAAGGGAACTGGCTGAAGGCGCCAAGGTGGTGATCTTCAACAAGCCGACCTATGGGCTCGATCTCACCAACACATTGGCGTCGCGCCAGCGCATTCGCGATACGGCGGCGCGTGGCCTTGCCGTGCTGCTGATCTCCACCGACCTCGAGGAATTGCTTGGTATGTGCGACCGCATCGCCGTCATCGCCGACGGCGCTTTGGTCGGCACCGTCGAGAACGTAGACGACGCCCGCACAAAGGTCGGTCGCCTGATGATCGGACTTGCCGCATGAGCATCGACACCGCACCCACGGTCAGCGCCACCGCACTCGATGCCACGAGCGGGGCAGCGACGCGCCGCGACATCCTGCATCGGCTGCTGATGACGCTCGGCCCGATCCTTATCGCGCTGGTCATAGCCGGCTGTATCCTGCTTGCCGTCGGCGTCGACCCGCTGGCCTATTATGGCTTCGTGCTGGAGAAGGGACTGTTCTCGCCGCTCGGCATCCAGCAGACACTGACGCGCATGGCGCCGCTGCTGTTTCTCGCCGCCGGCCTGATCGTCGCCTTTCGCGCCGGCATGTGGAATCTGGGCGGCGACGGCCAGTTCCTGCTTGGCGCGGTGACGGCGGCTGCCAGCGCTCCCGTGTTCGTGCAGATCATGCCAGCCTGGCTGGCGCTGGTCTGCTCGTTCCTCATCGCCATGGTGGTGGCGATGATCTGGTCGCTGGTGCCGGCGCTGCTGCGTGCCTATCAGGGCGTCAACGAGATCATCACCACCCTGATGATGACGTTCCTCGGCACCTCGCTCGCCAATGTGCTGGTCAAGCTGGCGTTTCGCGACCCAAGCACGACCGTGCCGCAGACGCGCACGCTGCCGGTGGAGGACCGGCTGCCGCGCCTGTTCGAAACGACCATCACCAGTGGCCTGCTGCTTGGGCTGGCGGCGATCATCATCGTGCATCTGGTGATGACGCGCACGGCGTTCGGGCTGAAGCTGAGGATCGTCGGCGCCAATCCACGAGCGGCGGTTCACTCGGGGCGCGGCGTTCCCGCCCTGACC
>NZ_RZRW01000548.1:0-3787 GCF_003998745.1 Mesorhizobium sp. M7A.F.Ca.US.014.04.1.1
GCGAATGCCGCGTTTGTCGAAGCCGCGTGCCTGCAGTCCTGCCGCCACCGCCATGGTGCGGCTGTTATCGCCGATCACAAGCGGCTGGATCTGCGAGCCGCTGGGCATCACGCCGCAGCGTTCGGCCAATTGCCGGCTCGCGAAAGCGACACGCTCGTGCAACTGAGCACGACGCATAGGCTCGTCAGACAGAATAGTCAGCGCCTCACGTGCCGCGACTGCCATCAGCGGCGATGGTGCGGTCGCATAGATGAATGGCCGGCACCGGTTGATAAGATAGTCGCACAGTGTTCGCGGTCCGGTAACGAGCGCGCCGGATGCGCCAAGCGCCTTGCCGCATGTGTGGAGCGTGACGATGTTGTCGCGGCCTTCATACGCGGCGGCCAGTCCCCGGCCGTCCGGTCCCCAGACGCCGGTGGCATGCGCTTCATCGACGACGATGAATGCCTGGTACCGATCAGCCAGCGCGACCAGGCTCTCCATCGGCGCACGGTCGCCATCCATGCTGTAAAGGCTTTCGAAGGCGATCCACACCCGCCCCATGCCGCCTTCGGCGCGCCAGCGGGTGATTGCGTCCTCGACAGCGTCGACGTCGTTGTGCGCGGCCAGCTTGAACTCAGCGCGCCCGGCCTGGGCACCCTCATGCATGCTGGCATGAGCGAGCTCGTCGAGGACCAGCAGGTCGCCTTTCTGCGGCAGGGCCGTCAGCAGAGCGAAGTTGGCGATATAGCCGCTGCCGAAGAACAGTGCACGCTCGGCTCCGAAAAATGCCGCTGCGTCCGCCTCCAGTTGCTCATGTTCCGGTGCATTGCCGCGCAACAGCCGCGATCCGGTGGCGCCCACTGGCGTGCCCCGCGCAATCGCCGTCGAAACCGCATCGCCCAGTCTTTTGGAGGCGGCAAGTCCGATATAGTCGTTCGACGAGAAGTCGAGCCCGGCGCGCGGTGCGAGCGTCCGCAACCGGTCCTTGCGCCCCAGTCCCCGCAAGGTTGCGTCATAGCGGGCAAGAATTGCCTCCTTCATTGCGTGGCGAGTTCCATAGGCTCAATGCCGAGGCGCCGGAACAGAAGGGTATCCTTGTCCTCGCCGGGATTTCCCGCCGTCAGCAGCGTGTCGCCGACAAAGATCGAATTGGCGCCGGCAAAGAAGCACAGCGCCTGCGTTTCGTCGCTCATCGCCGTCCTGCCGGCGGACAGCCTTACATAGGATTTCGGCATCATCACCCGCGCGAGCGCAACGATGCGGACGAAATCGATCGGATCGATGGCGTCGGCCGCGGCAAGCGGCGTGCCTTCGATGGGAATAAGCATGTTGATCGGCACGCTTTCCGGCGGCTCGGGCAGGTTCGCGAGCGTGACCAGCATGTCGATGCGATCGGTCTTTTCTTCTCCCATCCCGACAATGCCGCCGCAGCAGACTTTCATCCCAACCGCGCGCACGTGCCCAAGCGTTTTCAGCCGGTCGGCAAAAGTCCTGGTTGAAATAACCTCGCCATAGTAGCGCTCAGAGGTATCGATGTTGTGGTTATAGTAGTCGAGACCGGCCTGCTTCAGGCGAGCAGCTTGCTCAAGATCGAGCATGCCGAGCGTCATGCAGGTCTCCATGCCGAGGGCCTTGACGCCCTCAATCATGGCGACCACAACGTCCATGTCGCGCTCCTTGGGACTTCGCCACGCCGCGCCCATGCAATAGCGCGTTGCGCCGCCATCACGCGCCTTGGCCGCTTCGTCGATGACATGCTTGACGTCCACCAGCTTCGACGCCTTCACACCGGTTTCGTAATGCGCAGACTGGCTGCAATAGCCGCAATCTTCGGGGCACCCGCCGGTCTTGATGCTAAGGAGCCGCGACAGCTGCACTCGGTTTCGATCGAAGTTCTGGCGGTGGATCGTCTGAGCCAGGAACAGCAGATCGTTGAATGGCATGCCGTAGATGGCCTCGGCCTCTTTGCGGTTCCATCGCGGAGGCGTTCCGTCGACCGATTGCATGGTCTGGTTCACGTCGAACTCCGAGTTCATTCCAATCGTCATCGTCAAACCTTTGTTTGCTAGTCCGGTACGCCTTCTTGGCTTTGGGGCGCACTCGCTAAAGGCGAGCTGCGGCACGTCTTTCCAGCACCTCCTACGCCTGCCGAGCTGATGTTGCTCCTCACGCCGTAATCCTCAGTTCAAGTGCTTGCAGATGTTCTGGTGGTCCGGCATGTCCAGGCCGATGTCGAGGATCGGGGCGCTGTGCGTCAGCCAACCCATGGAGATGAGATCGACACCGGTCGCCGCAATCGCCGCCGCCGTTTTCGGCATCACCCGACCGGACGCCTCGGTGATCGTACGGCCATCCACTATAGAAACCGCGCGGGCAAGATCCTCGACCGACATATTGTCGAGCAGCACCGCGTCAACACCAATCGCGAGCGCTGCATCGAGCTGCTTCAGCGTGTCGACCTCGACCTCGACCTTCACCATATGCCCTGCTGCGGCGCGCGCCCGCTCTATTGCTGTGCGCATATCGCCGGCGATCGCGATGTGGTTGTCCTTTATGAGCACGCCGTCATCGAGGCCGAACCGGTGATTGGCACCGCCGCCGACGCGCACGGCGTATTTCTCCAATGCCCGCAGCCCGGGCGTCGTCTTTCGCGTCGATACAATCCTCGCCTTGTGACCGCGCACGGCCTCAACCATGGCCGCTGTGGCAGTGGCAATGCCGCTCAGCCGGCATAAGAAATTGAGGGCCGTGCGTTCGGCCGTGAGCAGGCCTCGTGCGGGTCCGGACAATCTTGCAATGGTTTCCCCGGCCCCAACCTCGCTGCCATCAGGGCGCCAGATCTGGATGTTGATCGCCGGTTCCACGAGAAGGAAGGCATACGAGACCAGATCGAGCCCGGCAACGACGCCCGCCTGCCTCGCTTTGAGCACCAACGTGGCAGTGCAATCATACGGGATAACCGCATCGGTGGTCAGGTCGCCGGATCTGCCCAGGTCTTCGAGGAGCGCAACGCGCACAATCGGTTCGATCAGGGTCGCGGGGAGGGGGGAGAATGAAGTCATATCAAGTGCTCCGTATGGTAGCCCGGCAATCGAGTGCGGCCGCGGCCCGCATTGCGCTGTGCAGTGTCAGCCGTGATGGGCGCACGTTGGCATCGTGGAGCGGGAAATCGGACCGACAGTGCGCGCCTCGACTCTCTTCCCGCCTCAGGGCCGCCGCGGCGATCATCAGTGAGACCAAAGCCGGACCAGAGGCAGCGACACTATTGGCTGCGATCGGCAGCAGGGTCGCCACCGCTTCGCGCATTGCCTCGCCGTCGCGGATGATACCCAGGGCGGCGGAGACAATCGGGCGGACCACGGAAGCGTCTGGTCGTGGAGGGACGAATGTGGAGCATCTGCGCGGTCGCCGGGTATACGACGTGCCGGCAACGCTTTCGGCAACCCAGCTCGCGGTGACCGCCGCTTCGGTGAGCGAGTTGCTGGCCAGGCGGTTGGCGCCGTGCAGGCCGGTACAGGCCACCTCACCGCAGGCCCACAATCCCTCGATGGAGCTGCGGCCGGCGCTGTCTACGGCGACGCCGCCCATGTGATAATGTGCCGCCGGGCGCACCGGGATCAGGTCGGTCGCTGGGTCGATTCCTGCGCTCCGGCACAATTCGGCGATGCCTGGAAAACGCTTGCCAAATCTCGGGCCGAGACTTTGCCGTGCGTCCAGGAATACGCGGCGTCCAACGGCAAGCTGGTGCCAAATGGCGCGCGCTACGACGTCGCGAGGCGCAAGTTCACCGCCAGGTGTGTCGGCG
>NZ_RZRW01000549.1:0-3771 GCF_003998745.1 Mesorhizobium sp. M7A.F.Ca.US.014.04.1.1
GCCGTAGATGGCGGCGGAAATCAACTGCGCCTCGATGATGCCGGGATCGAGCGCGGTGCCGACATCGGCGGCGATCCACACCTTCTCGATGCGGATGCCGGCCGGCGTGTCCGCCACCTGAACGATCTCGCCGACCCAACTGCCGAAGGACAGCGTGAAGGCCATGCCCTTGGCCTTGCCGGCGGGCAGCGCCTCGCCCCATTTCGCCATCGCGGCGACTTTCTCGACCACCTTCACCGCCGAGGGATAGGCGGCCATCAGTCTCTTGCGCATCTCGACCGGATCGATTTTTCCGGCGACCGCGATCTCGTCCATGAAGCCCTCATGGAAGAAGCCGTTGACCGAACTGCCGACCGAACGCCAGGAGCCGACAGGGATGGAGACCGGCGCCGCGATACCCCTGACCCGATAATTCGGGATCGTGTAGGGCTGGTCATAGGCGCCATCGACAATGGTCTTGTCGGGACCGAGCGGCGATACCGAGGGGAACAGCCGGCGCAGCGTACCGGCAATCACCGATGGCGAGGCCATCTTCATGTCGACCGCGATCGGCATGCCATCGTCACCGAGCCGCGCCTGGAACTTGCCGATAGCAGCCGGCCGATAGGCGTCGTGCCGCATGTCTTCTTCACGCGTCCACGTCACCTTGATCGGGCGTCCGCCCGTCTCCTTCGCCATCAGCGCGGCACACAGCGCGTAGTCCATCTCGACGCGCCGGCCGAAACCGCCGCCCATGAAGGTGGTGTGCACATTGATCTTGTCCTGCTCGATGCCGACCGCGTTGGCGCAAAGCTGCCGCACCAGGGTCGGCGCCTGGTTGCCGCACCAGATGTCGAGCGCACCGTCCCTGAACTGTGCCGTGGCGTTCATCGGCTCCATCGTCGCATGCGCCAGATAGGGCACGGCATAGTCTGCCTCGATGATGCTTTCGCGCGGCGCGTCGGCAAAGGCGGTTTCGACATCGCCATTGTCGCGCATCACCGACCCCTTGGTGGCAAGCGCCTGCTTCAGCACATCTGAAATGGCGGCGCTGCTGAGCGGATATTCAGGATCGGACCACTGGGCGTCGATCGCCTCGGCCGCCTTGAATGCTGCCCATGTATTATTCGCGATGATACCGAAGCCATGGCCGTAATTCGTCTCGAGCAGCACGATCTTGATCACCCCAGGCATTTTCTCGGCTTTGGAGAGGTCCGCCTTGACCGGCTTCGACCAGAAGCGCGGGCTCATCTTGACCGTGCCGTAGACCATCTCCGGCAGCCGGACATCGATGCCGAAGATCGGCGCCCCGGTGAGCTTTGCCAGCATGTCGATGCGCTTCTGCGGCTTTCCCAGCAGCTTCCAGTCGGCCCGGTCCTTGAGCCTGACTTCGGCCGGCCGCGCCATCGCGGCGGCAGCCGCGGCGACCGCGCCGTAGGTCAGCGATTTGCCCGACGCCTTGTGCAGGATCGAACCGTCGGCCGTTTCCAGATCGGCCGCCGCGACACCCAGTTTTTGCGCTGCCGCTGCGACCAGCATCTGCCGGGCAGCGGCACCCGCTTGCCGCATCTTGTCAAAACCGTCGCGTGTCGAAGCCGAACCGCCGGTGCCCTGCAGGGCAAGGAATTTGCCGACCACACCGAGACCGGAACGCACCGCCTGCGCGGTCAGGCTTTCATCGAAGAAGGCGAACGGACCGCCCTCCTCGAGGATCGCGGCGTTGTAATAGGCATGGGATGCCGGTCCATGCTCGACCATGACCCGGTCGAGCCCGACGTCGAGTTCCTCTGCGACCATGGCCGCAAGCGTCGTCGAGATGCCTTGCCCCATCTCGGCGCGCGGCGCGACGATGGTGATGGTGTTGTCGGCGCCGATTTTCACATAAGGGTTGAACGTCGCCTCGCCCTTGCCAAGCTCGGCCTCGAGCGGGTTCGGGAACGGCTTGCGATAGTAGTAATAGCCGACGGCAACGCCGCCAGCGACAGCGGCAGCGCCAATCAGAAACGTGCGGCGGGCGATCTTTCCGACACTGGCCATGGTCAGAGCCCCGCCGTCTTGAGCGCCGCGGCCTTTTTGATGGCCGAGCGGATTTTGGGATAGGTGCCGCAGCGGCAGAGATTGCCGCCCATGGCGTTGTCGATGTCGGCATCGCTCGGGTCGGCGACTTCATCGAGCAGCGCCACCGCGCTCATGATCTGGCCGGCCTGGCAGTAGCCGCATTGCGCGACCTGTTCCTCCAGCCATGCCTGCTGCACCGGATGCAGTCCGCCTGCCGTGCCGATGCCTTCAATGGTGGTGACGGCGCCGCCGACCTCGCCGACGGGAAACGAACAGGAACGCACCGGCTGACCGTCGACATGTACAGTGCAGGCGCCGCAGGCGGCGATGCCGCAGCCAAACTTTGGCCCGGTCTTGCCAATGAGATCGCGCAGTGCCCACAGCAGCGGCATGTCCGGATCGGCGTCGATATCGAATGACTGACCGTCGACGGTGAGGCGCATGGGGATACCCTTTGTTGTCGTCCACTGCCAAGGGCGAAGCGGCCTCCCGGCCGTTTCGCTCCGATACAGATTGACAAATTTCGTCATTTTGTCAATTAGGATTTTGCAGGATAGAATTGCTCTATGAACCAGATCGAAGACACCGCCACCGCCGATCCCAAACGCGTCCGTATTCTGGATGGCGCGATGAAGGTGTTTTTGGCCTATGGCTTCTCGCGCACCACCATGGACGACATTGCCCGTGCCGCCGACATGTCGCGCCCGGCGCTCTATCTCCTGTTCAAGAACAAGACCGACATTTTCCGCGCCATCGCCATGATGATCCTGTCGCGCTCGGTCGAGGCGGCAAGGTTTGCCCTATCCGGCGACGGCCCTTTCACCGAGCGCATGATGCGAGCCATCGATGAGGCCTTTATCTCGATGATGAGCGCGGTCGTTGCCTCGCCGCACGGCGCCGAATTGCTGGACATGAAATCGAGCCTTGGCGATCTGGTGGGCTGCTGGCGCGGCGGGCTTGGCCAACACATCGGCGCCGCGATAGAGGGCGAGGCAGCCAGGAACGGCGTCGATCTGGCGGCCAGGGGCCTGTCGGCGCAACTGCTTGCCGACATGCTGCTCGACGGGCTGGAAGGCATGAAGGCGCGGATCAGAGATCCGGAAGGGCAGCGGCAGGCAGCCGCTGCCCTGATCAGGGTGATCGACCTGACCTTGAAAGCATGATTGCGGACCAATCGATGCACATCGATTGGTCGCTCAGGCGCGCCGGCGCTCTGCCTCCGGGTTCTTGCGGGCCGCAAGAAATTCCTTGACCCGCCGGCCGGGTGCCGGACCGCGTACCGGCTTGAAGCCGTCATCCAGTTCGCCGGAGAGATCGAGCGTCGGTCGCTTGCCGACGGCGTCGTAATTCTCTTCCAGCCAGTCGCTGGCGGCGGTGCGGCCGAGATCTCTGAGGTAGGTCAGAAACGCCCATTCGGCGTTGACCTTCGAGGACGCCGACAGGTCCTTGAACGCCTCGTCGGCATCGATGCGGTGCATGCGGATGTCGCGGTACTCGCCATGTGGCAGACGGCCGGCGGCGATCAGCTCCTTGACGAAGGCAATCGAGCGGAATTCGCGCAGCAGCCCGGCGTTGAAGGTGATCTCGTCGATGCGGTTCTGGATCTCGTTGGCGCTTCTTGGTGTTCCCTCGCGCACCACCGGATTGATCTGCACCAGAAGCACGTCCTCGGTCGCAGCCGTCTTGAAGAACGGATAAAGCGCCGGATTGCCGCCATAGCCGCCATCCCAATAG
>NZ_RZRW01000550.1:0-3754 GCF_003998745.1 Mesorhizobium sp. M7A.F.Ca.US.014.04.1.1
GTGCAGCGGCGCCGAGCTGATCGGCAATGACTGCGTGGTGCCCAGGGATACCGATGTCGCCAACGCGCTCGGCGCCGTCGTCGGCCAGGTCAGGGTTTCGGCCGAGGCGCGGGTCAGCCAGCCCATAGAAGGGCTGTTTCGTCTCGCCTCGGGCGAGACCGTACGCGATTTCCTCGACGAGGCAGCGGCGATCGCGGCGGCCGAGGCCGATGTCCGCGCCATCGTCGCGGAGCGCGCCAGGGATGCCGGCACCGACAGCGCCGAGATCGACGTCGCCACCGAATTCCGGGTCTCGACCGTCGAGGCCCAGCGCATGTTCATCGAGGCGCATGTCGTGGCCGTGGCCTCGGGAAGGCCGCGCATTGCGGTTTGAGCGACGCGGCGAAATACGCCACCTTCACCCTAAGCTGAATTGACCCGGCAAACCTGACATGCCAAAGGCCCGCAAAGCCTTTCATCTGGAGTAGCCTGATGACCGACCGCATCGAGATCGCCGGATTGCGGATTGCCCGCGAGCTGCATGAGTTCGTGGCCAGGGAAGCGCTGCCGGGCACGGGGATCGAAGCGGACGCCTTCTGGAACGGTTTTTCGGCCGTCGTCCATGATCTGGCGCCGAAGAACCGGGAGCTGCTGGCAAAGCGTGACGCCATCCAGGAACAGATAGACGGCTGGTATCGCGATCACGGCGCGCCGGTCGACATGGAGGCCTACAAGGGCTTCCTGAAAGGGATCGGCTACCTCGTTCCCGAAGGCCCGGCCTTCAGCGTGTCGACCGACAACGTCGACCCGGAAATTGCTGATGTTGCCGGACCGCAGCTGGTCGTGCCGGTGATGAATGCGCGCTATGCGCTCAACGCTGCCAATGCGCGCTGGGGTTCGCTCTACGATGCGCTCTACGGCACCGATGCCATCCCCGAAACGGATGGCGCCGAAAAGGGCAAAGCCTTCAATCCGGCACGCGGCGCCAAGGTCGTCGCCTGGACGAAGACCTTTCTCGACGAGGCTGCCCCGCTCACGTCCGGCAAATGGGCCGGCGTCAATGGCCTGTCGCTGGCGCAGGGTGCCTTGCGGCTGAGCGCCGGCGCCGGCTCGACGACGCTGGCCGACCCCAGGCAATTCGTCGGCTATCGCGGCGATGCCGCCAATCCCGATGCCGTGCTGCTTGTGCGCAACGGCCTGCACATCGAGATCGTGATCGACCGCAACAACCAGATCGGCCGCACCGATCCGGCGGGCATCGCCGATGTCATCCTGGAATCGGCGCTGACCACCATCCAGGACTGCGAGGATTCGGTCGCGGCGGTGGATGCGCCAGACAAGGTCGTCGTCTACCGCAACTGGCTCGGCCTGATGAAGGGTGACCTAGCGGAAGAGATCACCAAGGGCGGCAAGAGTTTTGTCCGCAAGCTCAATCCCGACCGCGCCTACACCGCGCCCGCCGGCGGCACGCTGACCGTGCCCGGCCGCTCGCTGATGCTGGTCAGGAATGTCGGCCACCTGATGACCAGCCCGGCGATCCTCGACCGCGACGGCAATGAGGTTCCGGAAGGCATCATGGATGCGGCGATGACGGCGCTGATCGCGTTGCACGATGTCGGGCCGAACGGCCGCCGCGCCAATTCCCGCGCCGGCTCGATGTATGTCGTGAAACCCAAGATGCATGGGCCCGACGAAGTCGCCTTCGCCGTCGAGATATTCGACCGCGTCGAGGCCCTGCTCGGCATGGCGAAAAATACCATCAAGATGGGCATCATGGATGAGGAGCGGCGCACCACCGTCAACCTCAAGGAGGCAATCCGCGCCGCAAAGGAGCGCGTCGTGTTCATCAACACCGGCTTTCTCGACCGCACCGGCGACGAGATCCACACCTCGATGGAAGCCGGCCCGATGATCCGCAAGGGCGACATGAAGCAGGCCGCCTGGATTTCCGCCTACGAGGCGTGGAATGTCGACACCGGGCTGGAATGCGGGCTGGCCGGCCACGCCCAGATCGGCAAGGGCATGTGGGCGATGCCGGATCTGATGGCTGCGATGCTGGTGGAGAAGATCGTCCACCCCAAGGCCGGCGCCAACACCGCCTGGGTGCCGTCGCCGACGGCGGCGACGCTGCATGCCACGCACTATCACAAGGTCGATGTTCACGCCGTGCAGGCGGCGCTGAAGAACCGGCCGAAGGCCAGGCTCGACGACATCCTGTCGGTGCCCGTTGCCGTGCGGCCGAACTGGTCGCCCGAGGATATCCAGAAGGAACTCGACAACAACGCGCAGGGCATTCTTGGCTATGTCGTGCGCTGGATCGACCAGGGCGTCGGCTGCTCGAAAGTGCCTGACATCAACGATGTCGGCCTGATGGAAGACCGCGCCACGCTGCGTATTTCCTCACAGCACATCGCCAACTGGCTGCACCACGGCGTGTGCAGCGAGGACCAGGTGATGGCGACGATGAAGCGCATGGCTGACATCGTCGACCGCCAGAACGAGGGCGACCCGCTCTACGAGCCGATGGCGGCCGACTTTGACAAGTCGATAGCCTTCCTCGCCGCCTGCGACCTGGTATTCAAGGGCCGCGCCCAGCCCAACGGCTACACCGAGCCGGTGTTGCACGCGCGGCGGCTGGAACTGAAGGCGCAGCAGGGCTGAAGAGGCCAGTCCCTGCCGTGAATGGGGCGGCAGGTCTTCGGCCTGACTTCCTCCGGAGGTGAGGCGTCAGGAAGCTGTATGGTCCAGGAGCCGGATGGTGGGATCGCGACGGTGTTCGGAGTTGACCCTATCGACGCCTTCCACCGTAATCGCGATCGTCCCGTTTTCCACTCTTGCTATCCAGCCCTTCGCTTTTAGATACCAGAGATGAAACTCGAGATGCTCTCGCGGACAGTCTGACAGGCGTTCGAGCTCCACATCCCCGATCCCGGGATTGCTGACGTCGTGCCGGCGCTTCGCGTAAAGCAGCGACAGCAGCCTGGCCTGGATCACGACATCCCGCTCGATGCCTTTGCTGTTGCTGGCTTCCTCGGTCAATTCGCGGCGAAGGCCGGCATGGTCCCTATACGCGATGTCGTATTGAGCGCGTTTGACCGGATCCTTGAGCGTGTTGTGGGCTTCCACGATTTCACTGAAGCGGGCTTCATCGCCGGTTTCGCGATTGTCGGGATGATAGCGCATCGCAAAATAGCGAAATATGCGCTCCAGCGTTTCCGAGTTGGCGTTCGGGCTGACTTCCAAAACTTCGTAGTAGTCAACGAACATAGCGGACTCCCCGACCGCAATCATATTCACATTATCTAAATAAGGAATTCCCAATGCGGAGACCAAGACTTTGGTCCGATGCGATGACGTCCACGCCCCCGAAGACGGAGAAACGGCCGGCGCCCGGTCGGTGGGGGCCGTTGGGTGGTGAGGACGTCGACCAAGCGGACAATCAGGTCCGCCGCAGTGCGGAGATGGCCGATTCGTCGGATGACGGTTATGGCGTGATTGCGGAAGGTGGTGTGGCAGAGTCGGCTTGTCGGGCGGCGAGTGATCTACGCCGCCTGCGCCACCCGCTCCGAGCTCATGCGGTAGGAAATCGCTTCGGCCAGATGGATGCGGCCGACGGTTTCGCTGGCGTCGAGATCGGCGAGTGTCCGCGCCACCTTCAGCACCCGGTGATAGGCTCGCGCCGAAAAGGCGAGCTTTTCGCTGGCGTCCTTGAGCAGCGACAGGCCGGCGGCGTCCGGCATGGCGATCTCCTCGATGACCGAGTGCGCGCAATGCG
>NZ_RZRW01000055.1:0-17453 GCF_003998745.1 Mesorhizobium sp. M7A.F.Ca.US.014.04.1.1
GGCGATGGAGGCGGGCCTGCCTGCCGGCGTGCTCAATGTTGTGCCCGGCCTTGGCGAAACCGCCGGCCAGGCGCTTGGCCGCCATATGGATGTGGATTGCCTCGCCTTCACCGGTTCGACCGCGGTGGGCAAGATGTTCCTGCAGTACTCCGGGCAGTCGAACATGAAGCAGGTCTGGCTGGAGACCGGCGGCAAGAGCCCCAACCTCGTCTTTGCCGACTGCGGGGATCTCGATGTGGTGGCCGATATGGCGGCCTTCGGCATCTTCTTCAACCAGGGCGAGGTCTGTTCCGCCAATTCACGCCTGCTCGTCCAGCGCGGCATCAAGGATGCCTTGGTGGAGAAACTGGTGCAGCGTGCGGCGGCCACGCAGCCCGGCGATCCGCTCGATCCGATTTCGAAAATGGGCGCGATGGTCGATAGTCGCCACGCCGCCAATGTCATGCGCTTCGTCGAGGCCGGTAAAAAGACCGCGCGCCTGGTCGCGGGCGGCGACATGGTCACGGTCAATGGGCGCGGCAGCTTTGTCCAGCCCACCATTTTCGACGATGTCACGCCTGCCGATCCGATTGCCCGCGACGAGATCTTCGGGCCGGTGCTTTCGGTCATTGCCTTCGATGACGAGGCCGACGCGATCCGCATCGCTAATGACAGCCCCTACGGGCTCGCCGCATCGCTGTGGACCGACAGCCTGTCGCGCGCGCACCGCATCGCCGGGCGGCTGCAGGCCGGCACAGTTTCCGTCAACAAGGTCGACGCTCTGAGCCCGATGACGCCGTTCGGTGGTTTCAAGCAATCCGGCTTCGGCCGCGACCTGTCGCTGCATGCGCTCGACAAGTACACCGCGCTCAAAACGACATGGATCAAATATTGATGGGCGCCTAGAGCGCATCGCGATCGAACGGATTCAAGTGATGCGCTTTAGGCCTTTGCTCCATGCATGTCGTTTGCGCAAAACCGGGGCCACTTTTGCGCGACATGCATTAGGCTTGATCGAAGCCCTCAAACCGGCAACATAGCCAGCCATGCCGCTACGCTTCACGCTCAGACAGCTGGAATATTTCGTTGCCGTGGGCGAAGCCGGCTCCATCGCCAAGGCGGCCGAGCAGGTCAATGTGTCGCCGCCATCGATTTCGGCCTCGATCGCGCAGTTGGAAACCGAGTTCGGCGTCCAGCTTTTTGTCCGCAAGCATTCGCACGGCCTCTCGCTCACCGCCGGTGGCCGCATCTTCCTCAAGGAAGCCGCCCGGCTGCTCAATGATGCCGATGCCTTGCATGACGTCGCCGGCGATTTTGCCGAGAAGGTGCGCGGCCCGCTGGCGGTGGGATGCCTGCTGACCTTTGCGCAGATCGTGCTGCCGGCGCTGCGCATGCGGTTCGAGCGTGCTTATCCCGATGTGCGCGTGCGCCAGTTCGAGCGCAATCAGGGGCAATTGCTTGAGATGCTGCAGCGCGGTGAAATCGACCTTGCCCTGACCTACGATCTCGAACTGTCGCAGGATATGACCTTCGAGCCGCTGATGTTGGTGCCGGCCTATGTCATGCTGCCGGCGGGCCATCGTTTCGCGGCCAAGGCGTCGATCACGACGGAGGAACTGGCCGACGAGCCGATGGTGCTGCTCGACCTGCCGTACAGCCGCGAATATTTCCTGTCGGCATTCCACCAGCGAGGGATCCGGCCCAACATTGCCGAGCGCACCGGCGACATTGCGGTCATGCGCTCCATGGTGGCCAACGGCTTCGGCTACGGCATCGCCAACATGCGGCCGCTCAACACGCTGGCGCCGGACGGCAAGCCGCTCGTCTTCGTGCCGTTGGACGGTGACCTGCGGCCGCTGACCATGGGCGTCGCCTTGCCCAATTCCGAACATCGTACGCAATCCGCCCAGGCGTTCATCGACCACTGCCGGCATTTTGTCGTCGAGCAAGGTGTGTTCGGCGCCGAGCGGGCCGTCGGCCAGGCAGCGCTTCCGCAGAAGTAGCGCCCGCTTACGCCAGTTGCTGGTCGGCAAGCCGCTTCAGCAATTTTTCCAGCATGTTGTCGCAGCGGCGCATCTGCTCGACGCTGACGAATTCGTCCGGCTTGTGCCCTTGCGCCATCGACCCCGGTCCGCACACGACCGTCGGCGTGCCGAGATCGCGGCTGAACAGGCCGCCTTCCGTGCCGAAGGCCATCTTGATGGTATTGTTGGCGCCGGTCAGCGATTTGACGAAGGCGACGGCTTGCGAACTGGCTGGCGTGTCCAGGCCGGGATAGGTGTTGGTGATGTCGATGTCGATTGCTGCCTCGGGCGCGATGGTCGAGGCTTCGGAAGCAATATGAGCAGCCTCCTTGCGCAGGCGGTCGAGAATCTCGTGCGGGTCGTCGGCTGCGACATTGCGGATCTCGAAGTCGACCTGGCAAAGGTTCGGCACGATGTTCAGCGCCACGCCTGCGTTGATCTTGCCGACATGGACGGTCGTGTATGAGATGTCGTAGTCGCCGTCGCGGGCGCCATCGCGCACCAGCCGGTCCTGTTCGCGGCGCAAGGCGGCGACGAAGTCGCAGCCGAGATGGATGGCGTTGAGCGCCAGCGGGGCCAGCGCCGAATGGCCTTCGCGCCCCTTGCAAAGCGCGCGTGCGGCAAGCTTGCCCTTGTGCCCCGTCGCCACCTGCATATCGGTCGGCTCGCCGACAATGCATAGCAGCGGCCGATGCGGGGCCGCTTGCAGCATGTCGACCAGGCTGCGCACACCGATGCAGCCGATCTCCTCGTCGTAGGAGAGTGCCAGGTGCAGAGGCGTCTTCAGCGTCATTTTCGCGGCCTTGAGGCACGCGGCGAGCGCGCAGGCCACAAAACCCTTCATGTCGGCCGCGCCGCGTCCGTAAAGCTTGCCGTCACGGTTCGTCATCTCGAAGGGCGGCAGCGTCCAGGCCTGGCCGTCGACGGGAACGACGTCGGTGTGACCGGACAGCATGATGCCGGAAGCATCAGTCGGTCCGATGGTGGCAAAGAGGTTGGCCTTGTGGCCGTCCTCGCTGTGGATGATCTGGCTGGCAGTGCCGTGTGCGTCTAGCAGGTCCGCCACGTAGTTGACGAGGGCGAGGTTCGAGTCGCGGCTCACCGTCGGGAATGCGAGCAGCTTTTCGAGGATCTGGATGCTGTCCATGCGTCTTGTGTCTCATTGGCCGTCGGTACTTCTAGCATCGCGTGGCCGGGGCCTTGAAGTCGCATTTGGCTCAGTCGGGATTCAGCGGATGCTAATCCGGATGTGTGCGATTAGGCGCGGCCTAACCGGCACAGAAGAAATCTGTTGTTTTCCGGCGCTTGCCGCAACTTATGAATGGTCTCACGGCATCAACCCACTGGGCTGGCCGGCTTGCGTCACGCCTCGAAACCATGATCGGGCGTGCTGCAGGGCGACGCTGGCAGGAAGGCACGTTCCATGCGCGATCCGCGTTATGATATTCTGTTTGAGCCCGTGAAGATCGGTCCGGTGACCGCCAAGAACCGCTTCTATCAGGTGCCGCATTGCAATGGCGGCGGCTATCGCGACCCTTCGGCCGCGGCCGAGATGCGCCGCACCAAGTCGGAAGGCGGCTGGGGCGTCATCTTCACCGAGCAAACCGAGATGCACCACACATCGGAGATCACGCCCTTCATCGAGCTCAGGCTGTGGGACGATGCCGATATTCCGGCGCTGGCGAAGATGGCCAAGGCAATGCACCAGCATGGCGCGCTGGCCGGCATCCAGCTGGCCTACTCAGGCATCAACGGGCCGAACCTCTACACCAAGGAAGTGCCGCGCGGGCCGTCGGCCCTGCCGATCCGCACCTTCACCAACGATCCGGTGCAGGCGCGCGCCATGGACAAGCAGGATATTCGCGACCTGCGCCGCTGGCATCGCAATGCCTTCAAACGGGCGAGGCTCGCGGGCTTCGATTTGGTGTGCCTCTACGGCGCGCATGGCTTCGGCATCATCCAGCACTTCCTGTCCACGGCCACCAACCAGCGCAGCGACGAATATGGCGGCTCGCTGGAGAACCGCTCGCGGCTGATGCGTGAGCTGATCGAAGAGGGCAGGGACGCTATCGGCGACACGTGCGGCCTGACGCTGCGGCTGTCGCTGGACGAGATGATCGGTGAGCTCGGCTTCGCCAATTCCGAAGTGCGCGACATGATCGAGATGCATGCCGATCTGCCCGACCTCTGGGACCTGGCGCATGGCGCCTGGGAGGACTGCTCCGGGCCGTCGCGGTTCAAGGAGGAGGGCGCGCAGGAGAGCCTGGTGTCCGGCATCAAGAAACTGACCTCGAAGCCGGTCGTAGGCGTCGGTCGCTTCACCTCGCCGGATGTGATGGTGAAGATGATCAAGTCCGGCACGCTGGATTTCATCGGCTGCGCGCGCCCATCGATTGCCGATCCCTTCCTGCCGAAGAAGGTGGAGGAGGGGCGCATCGAGGACATTCGCGAATGCATCGGCTGCAACATCTGCATCACCGGCGACATGACCATGTCGATCTCGCGCTGCACGCAGAACCCGACCTTCATGGAGGAATGGCGCAAGGGCTGGCATCCCGAACGCATGCAGGCCAAGGGCGATAGCGACAGCGTGCTGATCGTCGGCGCCGGCCCGGCCGGGCTGGAGGCGGCGCGTGCGCTCGGCCTGCGCGGCTATCAGGTGGCCATCGCCGAGGCCGGCACCGAACTTGGCGGCCGCGTGGCGCGCGAGTGCCGCTTGCCTGGTCTCTCGGCATGGGGACGCGTGCGCGACTACCGCCAGTACCAGATCAGCCAGATGTCCAATGTCGACGTCTATTTCGAAAGCCGATTGTCGGCGCAGGAGATACTGGACTTCGGCTTTCAGAACATTGCGCTTGCCACCGGCTCGACATGGCGCCGAGACGGCGTGGCGCGCGCGCATGTCGTGCCGATGCCGATCGACCCGGCCATGCCGGTCTACACGCCGGACGATCTGATGGCCGGCACTGTGCCGACCGGCAGTGTCGTGCTGTTCGACGACGACCACTACTACATGGGTGGCGTTCTGGCCGAGCTGATGGCGCGCCAGGGCGCGAAGGTGACGCTGGTGACGCCGTCGGCCTATGTATCCGACTGGACCCGCAACACGCTGGAGCAGGGCGCCGTCCATCGCCGGCTGGCCGAACTCGGCGTCGAGATCGTGCTGAACCGGACTGTGACGCGCATCGTGCCGGGCGGTGTTGCCACGGCGTGCGCCTATACGGGCAGCCAATTTGACATCGCCGCGGACGCCGTGGTGCTGGTCACGTCACGCCACCAGGACGATAGTGTCTGGCAGGAATTGAAGGCGCGGCGGGACGAATGGGCCGACAGCGGAATCCGCTCGATCAAAATCATCGGCGACGCCGAGGCGCCGGGTCCGATCGCCTGGGCAACCTATGCCGGTCACCGCTTCGCGCGCGAGCTGGATGAAGCCGATATCGGCGACGCACTGCCCTTCCGCCGCGAGGTCACGGCGTTGGCCGCGGAATAGGGCGCCTGCGGTTCGCTGCAGGCGACAGGGTCATCGCGTGAAGGGCGGATTTCAGCGCCGCTGCAGTGCTCGACCAGCAGGTTCTTTTAAAGTGCATAGCTGCGGGAATGGCTGTTGTCGCTACTCATCGTCGTCTTCGGTTTCCGGCTTAGGAGCCATGGCCTTAATGAAGGCATCTTCTACAGTGCGCGGAACTCTTCGACGGTCGGACATTTCAGATATTGCCTGTGCGATTGCTCCAACAGACGCCTTTCCGTCGATGCTTACGGTAGCTGTCAGATCTACAAATGTCGCAATTGCGTTTCGATAAAGCGCCGAGACCAAAAACCCAACGGGCTGACCGGAAGGTAAAACCAAGTGCTCCCGTCCAACTGGCTCGCCATGGAGAAAATTGTTTCTCGCTTGGTAAGCGAGAGCATACAGATAGCTGGGAAATGCTTTTCTTACGACGCTCTTTTTGCTCAACCGCACATCATGGACTTTTTCGCGAACTGCTTCACGCTCCCATTCACCGCGTTCAATCAATGCAAATACTTTCGCGCGGTTGGCTTCACCGCCAGGGCCAGGGTGCACGAGTATCTCAAATGCGCTTATCCAAAGCGACAGGGATCGGCCCCAGTCATATATCGTGGCGCCCGCGCTTTGCGGCATTTGCATTGCGGCATTAGCAGCGTTCAGAGAGCGAAATAGCGCAAGTTGTTCCCAGTGTGGCGTTCCGCCGGAAAATCTCTTCCTCCACCAGTCTAGCAAAACTTTTAGTAACGCTTCATCAATGTCCCAATCGCGAATCTGGACGACCGAAAGTCCTGGCGAGGAAAGCCCCCTAAATCCTTTGATCTGATGAAGTGCGCTTACGGCCGGAGTGTTCGCGATGAGGTGCTCGCCATTCCGATCGACCATCCAAGGATAAAGATCGAAAGAGTCAGAGTACATCGGTCGGGAATAATTGCGATGAGTTATGGCCGCAGCGCGTGCAAATGGGATGATGGACGCGGCAACGGCATCTCGAAAACCCGAGACAGCTTCGCTGTTGAGAAACTCGGCGGGCGTATCAGATCTCGCAACGAGCGCTGCGGGCGTAATCCTCACTCCGTGGCTGTTTGTAAACCGTCGGAAGAATGCTTTTAGATTTGGCTGCAGGGCAAAATTATCGGACAGGCGCGCGTCATCGCTGCCGATCATGGAGAATTGTTCTCCCTCAATCGGGTCTGTGACGACGATGTTCGGAAGCGCAGCGAGAATATTCCAACTCATCAAAGAAGCTCATTTCCCGGCATGATTATTTAGCGGTCGGCGCGACGCACATAAGCCTCGGCCGATCTAGGATATCGGTAGTGCGACTCTTTTCATGATCGGCTGATTGGCATCCAACGAAGCCGCAGACAATTGGATTCCGAATGATCTAGCGTTGCGCCGCTGCTCCCCGTCGATTTCTCTCCAACTCAACTCGACCAAAATTGGCGATAACGCTCTCACCCTCTTTATAGACTTTCAGCGCGAGATCTGAAGCATTGCTCAGCGTGTTGAGCGGCACACGTTTGATCGCTCGGCTTTTACGATCAGTAGCCTTCAATAATTTCGCAACGCTATTGGTCGCTAGAACATGTTCTCCACCGCTGTCGATAACCATACTGTGGGCGGCGAGGTTCCGAGCCCGGTTTACTTTTTCAACGCCGTCTGCGTAACGCAGGACTGGCTTCTTCCATTCGTCGTTGGATATCTGCGTGACAAATGCCTTCAGGATTTCAACTTTTCGGGCCGGGTCCAGGGCAGCGACAACCGCGAGTGTCAGCGCCTTCCCGCCAAGAGATAGAGCTGCCACCAAGACGGCATTTAACTGATTGTCTAAGAGTGAAGCCATGAGTACGATTCGGCCCACGACTTCACAGATCTCTTTTTCAGCTTCAGTCTCAGATTTCTTGTCGATCATTTTTCGTCCTCAGATCTGGTGCCGTTGCCGCCGTTGTAATCTCAACGCGATCAGCGCCATAGGCTGCTTGATCTCTGCCTTGGTTCCAGTTGCTGTTCCGGTCGTCTCAAACCGATTGACGTAGTGAATGCGTTAGCCGCAGTCGGTCCTACTGCCGCCAAAATCACAGCTATCCATTTCCAGCGTCCACCTCTATAGGCCTGCCAAGGCGTAGCGAGCACCGCTCTCTCTCGATACCGCATTGCACAATTCCCTCGCTTAGTCACAATGCAGGCATGGTTCGAACCGCACTCGCCGTCCTGGTGATCGATGAAAACCGCATCCGCGCCGCGATCATCGAGGCGGGTTTGCGCGAGGCCGGCCATGAGCGGGTCACCGTCATCCATGATGTGACCGGCATTGCGCGGCGGATCGCCGAGATCGAGCCCGATGTCATCGTCATCGATCTCGAAAACCCGAATCGCGACATGCTGGAAAACATGTTCCAGCTGTCGCGTGCCGTAAAACGGCCGATCGCCATGTTCGTCGACCGCTCCGACCAGGCCTCGATCGAGGCGGCGGTCGATGCCGGCGTTTCGGCCTATGTCGTCGACGGTCTGCGGCAAGAGCGCGTCAAGCCGATCCTCGACATGGCGGTCAGCCGCTTCAACGCCTTTTCGCGCATGGCACGCGAACTGGAAGAGGTTCGCGGCGAGCTCGAGAGCCGCAAGGTGATCGACCGTGCCAAGGGCATCCTGATGAAATCGCGCGGCCTCTCCGAAGAGGCGGCCTACACGCTGCTGCGCAAGACGGCGATGAACCAGAACCGCAAGATCGGCGACATCGCCCAAAGCCTGGTGACTGCCGCGGGGCTGCTGGGACCGGCGGAGGACGAATGAGCATGACTGCCGAGCACCAGATCACCGCCGGCTTCATGCCGCTTTTCGACAGCGCCGTGCTGGTCGCGGCCGGCGAGCTTGGCTTCGCCGCGCAAGAAGGCATCGATCTGAAGCTGCACCGCGAGACATCCTGGGCCAACATCCGCGACCGCATCGCCATCGGCCACTTCCATCTCGCGCATATGCTGGGACCGATGCCGCTCGCCTGCAATCTCGGGCTGACGCCGCTGGCCTCGGAAACCATCGTGCCGTTCTCGCTCGGCCTCGGCGGCAATTGCGTCACCATCTCCAATGCCGTTTGGGCCGGTATGGCGGCACACGGCGCCGAGGCCGACCTAGACCCGGCGCGCGCCGGTGCCGCACTTGGCGCGCTCATTCGCGAGCGCGCTGCGGCCGGTGGCGATCCGCTGCGCTTTGCCGTGGTGCATCCGCATTCCGGGCACAATTACGAATTGCGCTACTGGCTCGCCGCCTGCGGCATCGATCCGAGCCAAGAGATTGAGATCGTCATCGTGCCGCCGCCCTTCATGGCCGATGCGCTGGCCGCCGGCCGCATCGACGGCTACTGCGTCGGCGAACCCTGGAACAGCGCTACGGTGGCCGCCGGCACCGGCCACATCGTCACCGTCAAGGCGCGGATATGGCGCAACAGCCCGGAGAAGGTGATCGGCGTGCGCAAGGCTTGGGCAGATGAAAACCCCGAGGCCTTGGCGGCGCTGCTGCGCGCGCTGCATCACTCGGCGCGCTGGTGCCAGGATCCGGCCAACCATGGCGAACTGGCCGGGGTGATGGCGCAGGCCGGCTTCCTCGGCCTGCCGCCGACCGTGCAGATGCCGATCCTGACCGGCCATCTCCAACTGGGCGGCGGTGCGGAGCGGACCATCGACGACTTCTTCCTCCCCTTCGACAAGGCGGCGAACTTTCCGTGGAAGAGCCATGCGCTGTGGTTCTACACGCAGATGGTGCGCTGGGGGCACGTGGCGCACACGCCTGAAAGCCTTGCCATCGCCCGCGATTGCTACCGTCCCGACCTCTACCGTTCGGCGCTGAAGCCGCTCGGCGTCGCGCTTCCCGGCGCCAATTCGAAAGTCGAGGGTGCGCTCCAAATTGCCACCGCGGTCGGCGCGACAGGCGCCGGCCTTGTGCTCGGTCCTGACGGTTTCTTCGACGGTCAGATCTTCGATCCTGACGAGATCGATGCGTACATTACCGGCCAGAAATCTGCCGAGATTCAGGCCTGATCATTTCCGCGCCATCCTTGTGCATTGCACAAAAATTGTGCGCGCGATTGCCCTAATGAACAATCTTTGGCCTTCCGGCCATAGGGTTCAGTGCGCCGGCGATCAGCGCAGGCTGCGGATTTCATTGGCCTTTTTCACCTCTCTCAAAACTGGCACGGTTCCTGCTTTGAAATAGACAGGCCCTTTGCGGGTCACGGAACAGGCGTCCAATGGCGGGCGCCACAGGCAAAGCTGCCGCTCAGGTTCATGCGCGCTCCCGGTCACCCGGACGCGAAGACCTGGCTGGCGGCTTTTTTGTTTTGATCAACACGCAATCGACGACGCGGATCTCAAGCCGCGCCCAACCGGAGACGACGATGACGAAACGGATCAGGACTGGAACGACCCTCAAGGACATGACGCGCCGCGATTTTCTGGTCAGCAGCGCGATGACGGCCGGCCTGTTCGTGGCGGCCCGCAAGCTCTTCCCTTCCGGCGCCTATGCCGCGACCGCCACTCCGGAGGTCACCGGCGCCAAGCTCGGCTTCATTGCCCTCACCGATGCGGCCCCGCTGATGATCGCCAAGGAGAAGGGGCTGTTCGCCAAGTTCGGCATGCCCGATGTCGAGGTGCTCAAGCAGGCCTCCTGGGGTGCGACACGCGACAATCTGATGCTCGGCGGCGCGGCCAACGGCATCGACGGCGCTCATATCCTGACACCGCTGCCTTACCTCATGCACACCGGCAAGGTGACGCAGAACAACCAGCCGATGCCGATGGCGATCGTGGCTCGGCTCAACTACGACTGCCAGGGCATTTCGGTCGCCCAGGAATATGCCGGCACCGGTGTCGGCCTCGACGCCTCGAAGCTGAAAGACGCCTTCGCTGCCAAGAAGGCGACCGGCAAGGAAATCAAGGCCGCCATGACCTTCCCGGGCGGTACGCATGATCTGTGGCTGCGCTATTGGCTGGCCGCCGGCGGCATCGATCCCGACAAGGACGTCTCGACCATCGTCGTGCCGCCGCCGCAGATGGTGGCCAACATGAAGGTCGGCAATATGGACGTGTTCTGCGTCGGCGAGCCGTGGAACGAGCAACTCGTCCACCAGGGCGTGGGCTTCACCGCCGCCACGACAGGCGAATTGTGGAAGGGCCATCCCGAAAAGGCGCTCGGCCTGCGCGCCGAATTCATCGAGAAATATCCGAACGCCACCAAGGCGATCCTGATGGCCGTCATGGAAGCCCAGCAATGGTGCGAGGCCACCTAGAACAAGGACGAGATGGCCGCTATCATCGGCAAGCGGCAATGGATGAACGTGCCCGTCGCCGACATCATCGGCCGCCTCAAGGGCGACATCAACTATGGCAATGGCCGCGTCGCCAACGGCACCGATCTCTCCATGAAGTTCTGGAAGGGCGGCGTCTCTTATCCGTTCAAGAGCCATGATGCGTGGTTCCTTGCCGAGAACATCCGCTGGGGCAAGTTCGCGCCGACCACCGACATCAACGCGCTGGTCGACCAGGTCAACCGCGAGGATCTGTGGCGCGAGGCGGCCAAGGATCTCGGCGTCGCGGCAGCCGACGTTCCGGCGTCGTCGTCGCGCGGCGTCGAGACCTTTTTCGACGGCAAGATTTTCGATCCGGCCAACCCGTCCGCCTATCTCGACAGCCTGAAGATCAAGGCATCGGCGTAGCCTGATCGCAAGCGGCGCGCATGCGCCGCTTGCGATCACTACCTGCCCCCAAGGAGTTTTCCCCAGACATGTCGATCCAGACTATCGAGGACACCAAGGTGAAGGCCTTTCCCGCCAAGCCGGCGGAGGTCATCGCCTTCACTGCCAAGGCACGGCGCCGCTTCGAGCCGCTCGCCATCGCCGGCAAACTGGCGAGCGCGCTGGTGCCGCCCATCATCGTCATCGCGCTGATGCTGGTCGTCTGGCAGATCGCCTGTTCGTCGCCGACATCGAGCCTGCCGCCGCCGACCCAGGTGTGGAACGAGGCCTACGACCTGATAGCGCATCCGTTCTTCGACAATGGCCCGCAGGATATAGGTCTGGCCTGGCGCGTGCTGATCTCGCTGCAGCGCGTCGCCGTCGGCTTCGGCCTGGCGGCGGTCGTCGGCGTCGCGCTCGGTGCGCTGGTCGGCCAGTCGATCTGGGCGATGCGCGGCCTCGACCCGGTGTTCCAGATCCTGCGCACGGTGCCGCCGCTGGCCTGGCTGCCGCTGTCGCTGGCGGCGTTCCGTGATTCCAGCCCGTCGGCGATCTTCGTCATCTTCATCACCTCGATCTGGCCAATCATCATCAACACCGCGGTCGGCGTGCGCAACATTCCCGAGGACTACCGCAACGTCTCGCGCATCCTGCGGCTCAACCAGTTCGAATTCTTCGTCAAGATCATGGTGCCGGCCGCCGCGCCTTACATCTTCACCGGCTTGAGGATCGGCATCGGCCTGTCCTGGCTCGCCATCGTCGCCGCTGAAATGCTGACTGGCGGCGTCGGCATCGGCTTCTTCATCTGGGATGCGTGGAACTCGTCGCGGCTGCCCGACATCATCGTCGCGCTCGCCTATATCGGCGTCACCGGCTTCTGCCTCGACCGGCTGGTCGCGGCGGTCGGCGCCTTCGTCACCCGCGGCACAACGGCAAAGTGAGGAGAGGGGCGATGACGGCCTATCTGAAGCTCGACCATATCGACAAATCCTTCACGCGTGGTGCCCAGGTCAGCGAGGTGTTGAAGGACATCAGGCTGACCATCGACAAGGGCGAATTCGTCTCCATCATCGGCCATTCCGGCTGCGGCAAGTCGACCCTGCTCAATCTGATCGCCGGGCTGACCAAGGTGTCGGCCGGCGCCGTGCTGCTCGAGGACAAGGAGGTCGACAGCCCTGGACCGGAACGCGCCGTGGTGTTCCAGAACCACTCGCTGCTGCCGTGGCTGACCGTCTACGAAAACATCAACCTGGCGGTGTCGAAGGTCTTCGGCCGTTCGAAGAGCAAAGTCGAGCGGCATGACTGGATCATGCGCAATCTCGACCTCGTGCAGATGGCGCATGCCAAGGACAAGCGCCCGGCGGAAATCTCCGGGGGCATGAAGCAGCGCGTCGGCATCGCCCGGGCGCTGGCGATGGAGCCGAAGATCCTGCTGCTCGACGAGCCGTTCGGCGCGCTCGATGCGCTGACGCGGGCCCATCTGCAGGACGCGGTGATGGACATCCATTCCAGGCTCGGCTCGACGACGATCATGATCACCCATGACGTCGACGAGGCGGTGCTGCTCTCCGACCGCATCGTCATGATGACCAACGGTCCGGCGGCGACCATCGGCGAAGTGCTTGCCGTGCCGCTGGCGCGGCCGCGCCGGCGCGTCGAACTCTCTTCCGACCGGACCTTCCTGCGCTGCCGCGAGGCGGTTCTGAAGTTCCTCTACGAACGCCACCGCTTCGTCGAAGCCGCGGAGTAGCACCATGAGCGAAAGACTTGTCATCATCGGCAATGGCATGGCCCCCGGGCGCATGCTGGAGCACCTGCTGGAACAGGCTCCGGGCCGCTACACCGTCACCATCTTCAACGCCGAGCCGCGCGTCAATTACGACCGCATCATGCTGTCGCCGGTGCTGTCGGGCGAGAAGGCCTATGAGGAGATCATCATCCATGGCGACGGCTGGTACATCGCCAACAACATCACCCTCTACAAGGGCCACAAGATCGTTGCCATCGACCGGACGGCGAAGACCGTCACCTCGGATCACGGCGTCACCGAGCCCTACGACAAGCTCGTCATCGCCACCGGCTCGGTACCGTTCATCATTCCGGTTCCGGGCCATGACCTGCCGGGCGTGCTGACCTATCGCGATCTCGACGACGTGCAGGCGATGATGCTCGCTGCCCAGTCGCGGGCCAAGGCGGTGGTCATCGGCGGCGGCCTGCTGGGTCTGGAGGCGGCGGCGGGCCTCAACGCGCAAGGCATGGACGTCACCGTGCTGCATGTCATGCCGACCTTGATGGAGCGCCAGCTCGATCCGGCCGCCGGCTATCTCTTGCAGCGTGCGGTGGAGCAGCGCGGCATCAAGGTCATCACCAAGGCCAACACACAGGCTATCACCGGCAACGGCAAGGTCGGACAGGTGGAACTTGCTGACGGCACCATTATCCCAGCAACGCTTGTGGTGATGGCCGTCGGCATCAGGCCGAATTCGGCGCTGGCCAAACAGGCCGGCATCGCCGTTAACAGGGGCATCGTCGTCGATGCCGGCATGCGCAGCAACGATCCCGACATCTACGCGCTCGGCGAATGTGCCGAGGTCAACGGCCAGGTCTATGGCCTCGTCGCGCCGCTCTACGAGATGGCGCGCGTCACAGCCAGCCAGCTTGCCGGCAACGAAGCGGCGGCCTTCGTCCATATGGACACGCCGACCAAGCTCAAGGTCACCGGCATCGACCTGTTCTCGCTCGGCGACTTCGCCGAGGGCGAGGACCGCCAGGAGATCGTGCTGCGCGATGCGGCGGCCGGCGTCTACAAGCGGCTTGTGCTGAAGGACGACCGCATCATCGGCACCGTGCTCTATGGCGAGACGGCGGACGGCGCCTGGTTCAACGATCTCAAGAAAAAGCAGACCGACATATCGGAGATGCGCGATACGCTCATCTTCGGCCAGTCCTACCAGGGGGGTGCCCCGCTGGACCCTATGGCGGCCGTTGCAGCCTTGCCGGATGATGCGGAGATCTGCGGCTGCAACGGCGTTTGCAAGGGGAAGATCACCGGCGCGATCACGGCCAAGGGCCTGACCTCGCTCGACGACGTGCGCGCCCACACCAAGGCGTCGGCCTCCTGCGGCTCCTGCACCGGGCTGGTCGAGAAGCTGATGGTGCTGACCATCGGCGACAAATACAATCCAGCGGCGGTGCAGCCGATGTGCGGCTGCACGACGCTCGGTCATGACGAGGTCCGCCGGCTGATCATCGCCAAGCGCCTGAAGACCATTCCCGCCGTCATGCAGGAACTGGAATGGACGACCTCCTGCGGCTGCGCCAAATGCCGGCCGGCGCTCAATTACTATCTCGTCTGCGACTGGCCGGACGACTACGCCGACGACTACCAGTCGCGCTTCATCAACGAGCGCGTCCACGCCAACATCCAGAAGGATGGCACCTATTCGGTGGTGCCGCGCATGTGGGGCGGGGTGACCAATGCCGCTGAACTGCGCGCCATCGCCGACGTTGTCGACAAGTTTGAAATCCCGATGGTCAAGGTCACCGGCGGCCAGCGCATCGACATGCTCGGCATCCGCAAGGAAGACCTGCCGGCGGTGTGGGCCGATCTCGGCCAGGCCGGCTTCGTCTCCGGCCACGCCTATGCCAAGGGGTTGCGCACGGTGAAGACCTGCGTCGGCTCGGACTGGTGCCGCTTCGGCACGCAGGATTCGACGGGCCTCGGCATCCGCATCGAAAAATTCATGTGGGGCTCGTGGACGCCGGCCAAGGTCAAGATGGCGGTGTCGGGTTGCCCCAGGAATTGCGCCGAGGCGACCTGCAAGGATGTCGGCGTGATCTGCGTCGACTCCGGTTACGAGATCCATTTTGCCGGCGCGGCCGGCCTCGACATCAAGGGCACCGAAGTACTCGGCCTGGTCAGAACCGAGGACGAGGCGCTGGAGCATATCGTGGCGCTGACGCAGATGTACCGCGAGCAGGGCCGCTACCTCGAGCGCATCTACAAATGGGCCAAGCGCATCGGCATCCCCGAGATCAAGCGCCAGATCATGGACGATGGCGACAAGCGCAAGGCCTATTACGAGCGCTTCGTCTTCAGCCAGAAATTCGCCCAGGTCGACCCGTGGTCGGAACGCGTTTCCGGCAAGGACAAGCACGAATTCCGGCCAATGGCTTCGGTCGGTTTTGCGCAGGCGGCGGAGTGAGCGTCATGAACTGGATATCGATAGGCTCTCTCTCCGACATCCCTCGCCGCGGCGCGCGCTGCGTCGCCACGCCGGAAGGAAAAATCGCGGTCTTCCGCACCCAGGACGATCAGGTCTACGCCATCGACGACCATTGCCCGCACAGAGGCGGACCGCTCAGCCAGGGCATCGTGCACGGCGCGGCGGTGACCTGTCCCTTGCACAATTGGGTGATTTCGCTGGAAACGGGCAAGGCGCTCGGCGCCGACGAGGGCGCGGTGCGCACCATTCCGGTGCGGATCGAAGGCGAGCATCTGTTCATTGCGCTGGAAGCGCTGGTCAGCCGCGCGGCCTGACCCCATGGAGATCGATGAAGCGCGCGAGGTGAGGACCACCTGCCCCTATTGCGGGGTGGGCTGCGGCGTGCTGGCGAAGGTCGCCGCGGACGGGCAAGTGTCCGTGCGCGGCGACCCCGACCACCCGGCCAATTTCGGCCGGCTCTGCTCCAAGGGCTCGGCACTGGCCGAGACCATCGATCTCGACGGCAGGCTGCTTCATCCAGAGATCCACGGCCGCCGCGCCGGCTGGGACGAGGCGCTCGACCTCGTCGCCTCGACCTTCTCGCAAACCATTGCCGAGCACGGGCCCGATGCGGTCGCCTTCTATGTCTCCGGCCAGTTGCTGACCGAGGACTACTACGTCGCCAACAAGCTGATGAAGGGCTTTGTCGGCTCCGCCAATATCGACACCAATTCGCGCCTGTGCATGGCCTCTTCGGTCGCCGGCCACCGCCGCGCTTTCGGCTCCGACACCGTGCCCGGAACCTATGACGATCTGGAGCTTGCCGACCTGATCGTGCTGGTCGGCTCCAATCTCGCCTGGTGCCATCCGGTGCTCTACCAGCGCATCGCGGCTGCCCGGGAAAAGCGGCCGGAGATGAAGATCGTGCTGGTCGACCCGCGTCGCACCATGACCGCTGACATTGCCGATATGCATCTGGCGATCGCGCCGGATGGCGACATCGCTTTGTTCACCGGGCTGCTCGCCTACCTCGGCCAGCACAATGCGCTCGACCGCACCTATATCACGACGCACACGACGGGCTTCGGGCAAGCGCTTTTCGCCGCCTCCGCGCTGGACCTGGCTGGCGTCGCCGCTGCCACGGGCCTGAGCGAGGACGAGCTTGACCGGTTCTACAGCCTGTTCGCGGCGACCTCCAAGACCGTGACCGTCTACAGCCAAGGGGTGAACCAGTCGTCTTCGGGCACCGACAAGGTCAATGCCATCATCAACTGCCATTTGGCCACCGGCCGCATCGGCAAGCCAGGGGCAGGGCCGTTTTCGGTGACCGGCCAGCCCAACGCCATGGGCGGGCGCGAGGTCGGCGGCATGGCCAACATGCTGGCTGCCCATATGGAGATCGAAAACCCCGATCATCGCGACCGCGTGCAGCGCTTCTGGAACGCGCCGGCCGTTGCCGGAAAGCCCGGCCTGAAGGCAGTCGAGATGTTCAAGGCGGTTGCCGACGGGCACATCAAAGCGCTGTGGATCATGGCCACCAACCCGGTCGATTCGATGCCGGACGCCGATGCCGTCGAAGCGGCGATCAAGGCGTGCCCGTTCGTGGTGGTGTCGGACGTGCTGGCCCGGACCGATACCGTCCGCCACGCCCATGTCCGGCTGCCCGCCGCCGCCTGGGGCGAGAAGGATGGCACCGTCACCAATTCCGAACGCCGTGTGTCGCGCCAGCGCGCTTTTTTGCGCGTGCCCGGAGATGCGCTGCCTGACTGGCGGATTATTGCCGAGTTGGGCAAACGGATGGGGTTTGGTGAGGCGTTTTCCTACGCGTCGCCGGCGGCGGTGTTTGCCGAGCATGCCGCGCTGTCGGGTTTCGAGAATGATGGTGCGCGGGATTTCGACATCGGGGCTTATGCCGGGGTTGATGCGGAGGGATATGAGGCGCTTGAGCCGTTCCAATGGCCAGCGCCGAGCCAAGGCGCCCCCCTCTGGCCTGCCGGCCATCTCCCCCTCAA
>NZ_RZRW01000551.1:0-3754 GCF_003998745.1 Mesorhizobium sp. M7A.F.Ca.US.014.04.1.1
TTCGGCGGAGCCCGTCTCCACGGCATCGCGGACCCGACCGAGCGACAGCAGCCGGAACGGCCTTTCGCTGGCGCCGACCAGGGTCTCGACGAAGGCGCTTGCCGGCTTTGCCAGGATCTCGGCGGGCTTGGCGTATTGCACCAGCTTGCCGGCATCCATGACCGCGATCTTGTCGCCCATATGCACGGCCTCTTCCATGTCGTGGGTGACCAGGATGATGGTGGTGCCGAAGCGCTTCTGGATCGCCAGCAGATCTTCCTGCGCCTTGTTGCGGATGATCGGGTCGAGGGCGCCGAACGGTTCGTCCATCAACAGCACGTTGGGCTCGGCGGCGAGCGCGCGGGCAACGCCGACGCGCTGTTGCTGGCCGCCGGACAGTTCGTGCGGATAGCGCGGCCCGAAGGCTTCGGGGTCAAGCTGATAGAGCGTCATCAGTTCGTCGACCCGGGCCTTGATGCGGTCCTTGTCCCAACCGAGCAGCACCGGCACGGTGGCAATGTTCTGCGCCACCGTGCGATGCGGGAACAGGCCGTGGCCCTGGATGGCGTAGCCGATGCTGCGGCGCAGCTCATAGCCGGGCAGCGAACGATTGTCGGCGCCGTCGAGCTTGATGATGCCCGAGGTCGGCTCGACCAGCCGGTTGATCATGCGCAGCAGCGTCGTCTTGCCGGACCCGGACGTGCCGACAATGACGGCGATGGTGCGCGGCTCGATGACCATCGACACGTCATCGACCACGGTCGTCGCGTCATAGCGCTTGGTAATGCCTTCGATCTCGATCATGCCGTTTCAACCCTGCGCCTGGTGGCGGTCATTTCGATCACCGCATCGAGGATGATGGCGGCGGCAAAGGCGAGCGCGACCGTTGGCACCGCGCCGAGCAGCACAAGGTCCATCGCCGTCTGGCCCACACCCTGGAAGACGAATACGCCGAAACCGCCGCCGCCGATCAGCGCGGCAATGGTGGCGAGGCCGATGTTCTGCACCAAGACGATGCGAATGCCGGTCAGGATCACTGGAAAGGCCAGTGGGAACTCGACGCCGAACAGGCGCTGCCTGTCGGTCATGCCCATGCCGCGCGCGGCGTCGTTGGCCGCGCGCGGCACGCCAGCGAGACCGACCACGGTGTTGGCCACCACCGGCAGCAGCGAATAAAGGAACAGCGCGACGAAGGCGGGTGCGGTGCCGATGCCGCGAATGCCGAGCGCGGCAGCCCCCGGCACATGCGTGGCCACCCAGCCGAGCGGCGCGATCAGCAGGCCGAACAGCGCGATCGAGGGAATGGTCTGGATGATGTTGAGCACGTTGAGAACCCCGGCGCGCAGACTTTCGACACGATGGCAGAGAATGCCCAGCGGCAGGCCGACGACCACTGCCGCAAGCAGCGACCCTAGCGCCAGCGTTACATGCTTGGAGCCCTCCGCCCAGAAACTGTCGGCGCGGTTGAAATATTCCTTCAGGATCGACAGATTGTCCCAGCTTCCCGAAATCAACAGCAGCCCGATCGCCAAAGCCGAGACCGCAAGCACGCCAACTCGTGCCAATGGCGACAGGTCCAGCCGTGTCAGCACATCGGCGAGCAAAAGCGTGAAGGCAAAGATCAGAATCCAGAAACCGGAGGCTGGCGAAACTCTCGCAAAGGTGTTGCCCTCCGGCGTGAGGAATGTTCCGGCGACGCCGATCAGCAGCGCGAGCGCGGCAAGCGCCACCACGCTGGCGGCAAGGCGCAGCGAAAGCGGTGTCTTGAACAGCGCGATGAGTGCTGCGGCGACGATCATGACGAGCAGCAGCGTCCCGGTGGTTGCCGGCAGCGCCTCGAGAATCGAGCGCGCCTGGCCGGGGACGATGCGGTTGGCACGGAACGTGGCAAAGGGCGCGGCAAAAGCCGCGTAGGCTGATATAGCGGCGATGACCACGCCGAGCTTGTCGAAGCGGATGTTCACGCCCTCCCCCGTCAGTCGATCCGGCGCGCCACGAAAGCGGCGCGCCGGAATCGTCCTACTTCAGGAAGCCGTTCTTCTTCAAAAAGTCCTCGGCGACGCCCTTGACCGGCTCGCCGCCGACCTGCACGCGACCATTCAGCTCCTGCAGCGTGACGAGGTCGAGCTTGGCGAAGACCGGCTTCAGCAGCGTCTCGATCTCGGGATGTTGCTTCAGCACCGCTTCGCGGATGATCGGCGCCGGCTGGTAGACCGGCTGCACGCCCTTGTCGTCGTCGAGCACGACGAGCCCGGACGGTGCGATGCCGCCATCGGTGCCGTAGACCATGGCCGCATTGGCGCCGTTGGTCTGGTTGGCGGCCGCGGCGATGGTTGCCGCGGTGTCGCCGCCTGAGAGAGTGATCAGTTGGTCCGGCTTCAGCGTGAAGCCATAGGTGGTCTGGAAGGCCGGCAGTGCAGCCGCCGAATTGACGAACTCGGCAGAAGCCGCCAGCACCACCTGACCGCCGCCCGCGACATATTTGCCGAAGTCGGTGAGCGTGGCGAGCTTGTTGGTCTCGGCGACTTCCTTGCGCAGCGCAATCGCCCAGGTGTTGTTTGCGGGCGACGGCGACAGCCAGACGATCTTGTTGGCGTCGTAGTCGAGCTTCTTGGCCGTTTCATAGGCCTTGGCGGCATCCTTCCAGACCGGGTCGTCGGCCTTCTCGAAGAAGAAGGCGGCGTTGCCGGTGTATTCGGGATAGATGTCGATCTCGCCAGCGGTGATCGCCTTGCGCACCACCGGCGTGCCGCCGAGCTGGATGCGGTCCGATGTCTTGATGTTGTTGGCGTTGAGGACGAGCTGGATGATGTTGCCGAGCACGCCGCCCTCGGTGTCGATCTTCGAAGAGACAACCACCTGGGCATTGGCGGAAGCCACCGTGATGCCGAGCGCCAATGCCGCGCCGGCCAGAAACTTGACTGAAAACATTGTGGAACCCCTAGCTATGAACCGAAACGCGATGACCGCATATGAGCATGGCTTCAACGGCCAGTCGGGGCACACGGTTTCATAACAAGGGGGATCAGCGCAATATTTTTGTTCGGAAGGCCGATTTTGAGGCGACGCTGGCGATCTGCTGCCATCTGGCGGATAATGCCATAGGGTGCGGGTGGCAAACACGGAGAGCGTGTCATGGCCATACACAAAGTCGGCTACCTCATCGGAAGTCTTGCCCGGGAATCCATCAACCGCAAGCTCGCGAAGGCGCTCGTTCAACTGGCTCCTCCGGAACTTGAAATGACGGAAATCGCCTTCAGGGATCTGCCTCTTTACAGCTACGATTATGATGCGGATTTCCCGCCGGTCGCCCGGGATTTCAAAAAGGCGATCGCGTCCGTTCAGGCCGTCCTGTTCGTTACCCCGGAGTACAACCGCTCGATCCCTGGCGGATTAAAGAACGCGATCGACTGGGCGAGCCGCCCCTATGGAAAGAATTCATTCGCGCGCAAACCGTCCGCCGTCATCGGAACATCGCCGGGCGCCATCGCAACCGCTGTCGCCCAACAAAGCCTGCGCAGCGTTCTGAGCTTCTGCAACTCACCCCAGATGAATGCGCCGGAAGCCTATATCCAGTTCACGCCGGGACTGATAACGGACGACGGCGAAGTGACGGTCGAATCCACCGAGGACTTCCTGCGCAACTACATGGCTGAGTTCCATATGTTCATAGCGAGGGTGCTTCAGGTGTTGCCGCCGGACGCATAGGTTTGGCGTCAAGCCGGGCGCGCGCTCGTCACCTTCAGCGCGCCCAGCGCCACGAAGCACAGGACGG
>NZ_RZRW01000552.1:0-3749 GCF_003998745.1 Mesorhizobium sp. M7A.F.Ca.US.014.04.1.1
GCCTCGGCGGCATCCATCATCCGCCCGGTCAGGCACATGTCCATCGCCTTCGACTTGCCGACAAAGCGGGTCAGCCTTTGTGACCCGCCCATGCCTGGAATGACGCCGAGCGTGATCTCGGGCTGGCCGAACTTGGCCGTGTCGGCGGCGATGATGAAATCGCACATCATCGCCAGCTCGCAACCGCCGCCGAGTGCATAGCCCGCCACCGCCGCGATAATAGGCTTTCGCGCCCGCGTCAGTTCCTCCCAGCCGACGAAGAAGTCTTGGGCGTAGGCGTCCGCATAGGAGATGGACTGCATCTCCTTGATATCGGCGCCCGCCGCGAAAGCTTTTTCGGAACCGGTGATGACCATGGCGCCGATACCGGGATCGGCGCTGAACCCGTTCACGGCTGCCACCACCTCGGTCAGGATCTGGGAGTTCAGCGCGTTGAGCGCCTGCGGCCTGTTCAGCGTGATCAGCCCGACCTTGCCGTGCGTCTCGGTGATGATCGTCTCATAGCTCATGGCTGCTTCTCCTTGCTTACGCTCGTCTAGAGCGGTTCATCGTTTCACGGAAACGCAGAACCGCTCCATCTCCTTGTCTTGACCAATTTCGGACGGAAAACCGCCCCCGCTTTTGCTGGAATTGCTCTGACTCATCGCTGACATGTCCGGCAATAAAAGGTCGATCGGCCGCTCTGCACGACACGCTCGATGTGGCCGCCGCAACTGGGCTTGGAGCAGGCCTCGCCTTCGCGGTCGTAGACGGCGAAGGCGTGTTGGAAATAGCCCAGCGACCCATCGGTCTGCATATAGTCCCGCAGTGAGGAACCGCCGGCTGCGATCGCATCCGATATCACCGAACGAATGGCTTGCGCGAGGTGTTCGCTTTGGGCCTGGGCTTTCTTTCCGGGCCTGGCGATCGTGCCCGCCTCGCGCAGCGGCGACAGGCCCGCACGCCACAACGCCTCCGACACATAGATATTGCCGAGCCCGGCGATCAGCCTCTGGTCGAGAAGCGCTGCCTTCAGCGGTGATCTCCGCCCCTTCATCAATGAGGAAAGCAGCGCACCGTCCAATGTGTTGCCCGTAGGCTCGACGCCAAGTCCAGCCAGCATCGGATGAACGTCCGGCAGTCCTTCCGCAAACAACATGAAGCCGAAGCGGCGCGGATCATTGAAGATCACGCGCGATCGGGTACCGGCCGGAGACACGACATGGAAGACGACGTGGTCGTGATTGGAGCTCTTCGAGCGGTCGTGCCGGAAGATGCCGGGCATGTCGCTGCCATCGGCCGTCTCGATGCGGAATGAGCCCGACATGCCGAGATGGCAGATCAGCGCGGGGCCGCCTTCCAGGTCCATCGTCAGATACTTGGCCCGGCGGCCGAGTGCCGTGATCGTCTTGCCGGCCAGTCGCTGCGCGAATTTCTCGGGAAATGGAAAGCGCAGATCCGGTCGGCGCGCCTCGACGCGGGCGATGGTGGCGCCTTCCAGAACCAGCTGAAGTCCGCGCCGGACGGTTTCGACCTCCGGTAACTCAGGCATGACCGCCGATCGCCGCATAGAAAGAAGTGCCGTAGCGTCCGGGCGCCAGCCCGAGATGCTCGGCCACGGTTTCGCCGATGTCGGCGAATGTCGTTCTCAGTCCGATGTCGCCGCCCTTGAGACCCGGTCCAGTGCCGATCACCGGAACGCGCTCGCGCGTGTGATCGGTCCCGGCCCAGGTAGGGTCGTTGCCGTGGTCGGCCGTCAGGATGAGAAGATCGCCCTGCCGCAGCCTCGCAAATGCCTCCGGCAGCCGCAGGTCGAAGGCCTCGAGCGCTGCAGCATAGCCCGCGACATCGCGGCGGTGACCGAATTCGGTGTCGAAGTCGACGAAATTGGCGAAGACGAGGTCACCGTCGCCGGCATCATCCATCGCACCCAGCGCTTCGTCGAACATAGCCATGTTGCCTGCCGCCTTGCGCACTTGCGAAATTCCGCGATGGGCGAAGATGTCGCCGATCTTGCCGACGGCGATGACACGGCTGCCACGCGCCGTCAGCCGGTCGAGCAGGGTCGGTTCCGGCGGGGGCACGGCGTAGTCATGACGGTTGTATGTCCGCTCGAAAGTGGCGGTGGTTTCGCCGACGAACGGCCGCGCGATCACCCGTCCGATCCTGAGCGGGTCAACCAGCCTGCGCACCACCTGGCAGAATTCATAAAGCCGATCGAGGCCGAAATGGACTTCATGCGCGGCGATTTGCAGGACCGAGTCGACCGACGTGTAGCAGATCGGCTTGCCGGTCCGGATGTGTTCCTCGCCAAAGCGCTCGATGATTTCGGTGCCCGGCGCATGGCAATTGCCGAGAATGCCCGGCACCTTGCCTTCGCGGATCATCGCCTCGGTCAGTTCGGCCGGAAAGGCGGGAACCGTATCCGGGAAATAGCCCCAGTCGAGGCGCCCCGGCAGGCCGGCGATCTCCCAATGGCCCGACGGCGTGTCCTTGCCGCTCGAAACCTCCTGTGCGGCGCCGTGAAAGGCAGTTGGGAGCAGATCCGTCCCGCTGCTGGCAAAGCCCAGCCCCGTTGCGGTTTCGGCAGCCTTGCCAAGCCCGAGCGAGGCCATCTGGGGGACAAACAGCGGTCCACTGCGAAGCCCTTCGCGATCCGCGCGGCCCTCTGCACAGGCTTCTGCGATGTGCGCGAATGTGTTGGCGCCGGCGTCGCCGTAGCGGTCGGCGTCGGCCGCTCCACCGATGCCGAAGGAGTCCAGAACGAAGAGGAAAGCGCGTGCCATCGAGTTGTTGCCAGTTTGACCGACCAGACATAGGGTTCCGCGACTTCATTGGCAATTCGGAAACCAAACGGCAACGGCTTGGCGTGATAGTCTGGTGCATGTCGCCCAAAAGTGCGCAGCGGTTTTGGGATAACGACATGCACAAACAGAGATGCATGTCGCCCAAAAGTGCGCAGCGGTTTTGGGATAACGACATGCACAAACAGAGATGCATGTCGCCCAACGGTGCGCAGCGGTTTTGGGCTGCGATATGCACAAATGCTCCGGGCATGGGCATGAATCGAGGACAACAGACCGTGGTTCCTGTCATGAGGGTTGCGCTGAAGACTTATGCCGCTCTCATGCTGGCGCAGGTCGCGCTCTGGTCAAATCCGGCGCATGCCGACTGGCGCGACGATATCGGCACGTTTCGCATCGGCATCGTTGCCGAGCCAGGCGCCGGCAACTCCGTTCCGGGGCTGGCACTGTTGACCGACGCCTACACCAAGGCCTTGGGCATGAAGGTCGAGTTTGTCGTTGCCCGCAACTATGCCGCGCTGATCGAGGCGCAGGCCAATGCCCGCATCGAATATGCGATCTATTCGGCCACCGCATATGCGACGGCCTCGCAGCGCTGCTTATGTATCGAACCGCTTGTGGCTCCGGTCGATTCAGACGGCGCGATCGGCATCCGCTCGGTTCTGCTGACGCGGGACGGCAAGCTGCCCGACCTTGCGGCGATGGACAGCCATCGTATCGCCATGGCGCCTCCTGACAGCGTCGGCGGTTCTCTCTTGCCATTGGCGGCGTTGGCGGCGGAAGGCCGCAAGATCGCGGAAGATGCACCGTTTCTGGTCCATGCCGATTCGGCCGCGGCGGCCGAGACGATGCTGGTCGACGGCAAAGCCGATGGCCTGTTCGGCTGGGTGACGGCCGCTGCCGACGGCCCGCGAGAACCGTCGGGCACGCAGGCGAGGTTGGAGGCGGCAGGGCTCTCGGTGACGG
>NZ_RZRW01000553.1:0-3748 GCF_003998745.1 Mesorhizobium sp. M7A.F.Ca.US.014.04.1.1
AGTACGGGCCGGGCGGGACATCGCCGGCGCATACCCATCCCAGTTCCGCGTTCATCTATGCCACGGTGCTGGAGGGGGCGATCCGAAGCCAGGTTAACGGTGGGCCCGTGAAGACGTACCGTGCAGGCGAAAGCTTCTCGGAATTTCCGGGCGACCATCACGCCGTCAGTGAAAACGCCAGCAAGACGGAACGCGCTCGCCTGCTTGCGGTCTTCGTCGTCGATACCAACGAGACCAACCTGACGACCTACGCGAAATGAACTGGTAACGCCCCTGCCAAGGTAAGGGCGTCAAACCGACACACAATCGGCGAAGGAAAGGCACTGACATGGATGCGATCGCCAGGCGCACGCTTGCAGGGGTTTCGGTCCCCGATACGCCGCTTGTCGGCCGGGCGATCGAACATGCCCGCCAGCTATGTGAACCGTATTTGTTCAACCACGTGGTTCGATCATGGCTTTTCGCCGTCCGCATCGCACAGGTCCAGAACATCGAGCACGACGGTGAAGTTGTTGCCGTCGGAACCCTGTTGCACGACGTCACGCTCAACGAGACCTTCGCCGGGCCGCGCCGTTTCGAGGTGGAAGGCGCCGATCTGGCCCGCGCCTTCGTCCGGCAAGGCGGCTTCGACGAGCGTCGTGCTCAGTTGACATGGGACAGCGTCGCTCTCAATTCGACGCCGTCGATTGGCCTCTACAAGGAAGCCGAGGTGGCGCTGTGCACAGCCGGCATCTGCCTTGATGTCGTCGGCCTGCAATACAGTCTCATCTCTTCCGCCGAGATAGCCAGGATCGTCGGCGAATTTCCGCGTCTTCAAATGAAGCGGCGGATGACGCGATGCTTTTGCCACATCGCCAAGGTGAACCCGGAAACGACCTACGACAACTTTGCCCGGGATTTCGGTGAGCGCTTTGTGGCCGGCTACAAGGCGCCGTCTTCCGTCGATTTTGTGATGAACACTTCCTTCGAAGAGTAGGCGAAACCTCGAATCTGATCTCTCCGGCCGCGGCCGCGAGACGCCTCAGGAGGGCACCATGCGAATTGACAGTCTACATCCAGAAACATCGGCGCGCCTTGCGGCGGTCGACCTCGACACGTCGCTGCGGGCAGCTGCGCTATGGCTGTCCAAGCCGGCCATAGGCCGGGTTGTTGTATGCCATGGCAATGGCGAAGCGGCAGGCGTGCTGAGCAAGTCCGACCTTGTTCGTCACCTGGCGAATTCGGGACCGGCGGAAGCGCCGGTATCCACGCTGATGAGCCGGTCTTTCGTATCCTGTGGGCCCAATGACGACCTGCATTCGGTCTGGCAGACCATGACAACACAGCGGCTCCAGAACCTACCGGTGCTCGGCGCCGGCGCTAAGCCGATAGGCGTCCTTGATATCCGCGACGCGATGAAGGCGCTCTTCCAACAGGAAGAACTCCAGGAGCGGCTGCTCGCCAACTATATCGGGGGCATTGGCTACCAATAGAGGAGAATCTCGCGACGGTGCGATGAGCACGAAAGAGGGAGATCCGTCTCGCGAGATGTTGGTCCCGCACTGGCGACGGTCCGCAGATCGCGGGACATATACTGCAGTATGGTTCGGCTTCTTATTCGATCTAATCGACCACTCCCGTCCTCTATTGTACTATATTCAAGCAACTGAATTCTGCCTTAGCAAACATGAGGGTTATAATGTCTCGTCCGGAAGTGAAAGTGGATGTCTTCGACATCGCGCCCGAGATTCCCCGAGATGGCCTGCCCATCCAGATGGCGACCGCCGGCATCGTTCATGACCTTGGCAATCTCATCCAGGTCGCGTCGTCGGCGTTGAATCACCTGGCCCGTGACCCGAGCGTCTCAGCGGCTCCAACGCTTGGGCTTGCAATTTCGGGCGCCAGAACGGCGTTGGAACGAGCTGGCGCGCTTGTCCGCCAGAGTATCAGTTCCGCCCGAGAGAGCCGCAGAGAAAGCGAATATGCCAATGTCGGCGCCTGCCTGGCTGAAATCGAGACCCTCATTCGAAGCGCGTGGGACCCCAAGATTCGTCTCGAGGTTCGAGTGAGGCCGGACTTGCCGTCAGTGAGGTGCAACCGCCTGGGTTTGCAGAACGCGATTCTGAACCTGGTATTCAACGCGCGCGATGCATCCCCCAATGGGGGCCTGATCTCGATAGATACCGCAGTGGTCTTTGATGGCACCTCAGCCGCTCAGGTGGATATCACCACCGCCGACAACGGTGTGGGGATGACCGCCGAGACGATTGCCTTCGCATTCGATCCCTTCTTCACCACAAAAACGGAGGGCCTCGGCGGCGTCGGCCTGCCGATGGTGAAGCGCTTTGCCGAAGAGTCAGGCGGAAGCATCGACATTCAGAGCGCGCCCGGGACAGGCACCACCGTCAGGCTACGTTTGCCCGCGATGTGATAGCGATCGGGCAAACTACGTCCAGCCTCACGCAACGCACATCGAGAGATAGAGATGGATGCAAAGGTCACAGAGAACATTCGGCAGCATCGGTTCGAGCTCCCGATCACCGGTCATGCCTTCGCAGTGGCCTACTATACGCTCCAAGACGGCAAGGTTGCGCTGATACATACCGAAGTGCCTTCGGAATTTTCCGGACAGGGGATCGCGTCGCGGTTGGCGCAAGGCACCTTCGAATTGCTCCGCAAAACCGGCCGCAAAGCTGTCTTGAAGTGTCCCTTCATGAGCGGCTTCGTCGCCAGGCATCCGGAATACACCGATGTCGTTGCAGGGTGATCAGGCACGAATACAGCTGTTTGCAAAAAAGGTCTGAGTCGAGATGTACGACCAATATAATTTGCAGAGGTTCGTCACCGCTCAGGATCCGGTGTACGGCGACGCGCTGGCTATGCTGCGTCGAGGCATGATGTGTACTCCATACATGGAGTTGGTCTTCCCGACGTTGGTTACCGGGCGAAGCGACACTGGAGCCGATCCGTACGCGATCACATCACTCGACGAGGCAGGCGCTTACCTCCAATCGCCGATACTGGGCGGTCGTTATCGGGAATGCGTCGGCACACTGCAACGACTTTCCGATCTAAGTGCTCGCGCGGTCTTCGGTGATGAGGATACAATGAAATTGCACGCGTCCCTCACGCTGTTTTCCGAAGCAAGTAACGACGAGTTCCTGCTCGAGACCATCTTCGACGTCTGGTTCGATGGTCAAATCGACGAGGGCACGATGCGCAAACTCTACTCGGTGTCATGACGCCGCCCGGCGACCCGCGGATGTGGCCGCCGCCGAAACCGTCACCACTTTGTTTCTTCCTGCGGCAGAGGCATCAACCCGTTTTCCCCTGGTACGCCCGGGAAGCGGCCTTCACGCCAGTCCGCCTTTGCCTGCTCAATCCGTTCGACTGAGGAGGAGACGAAGTTCCAATGGACATAGCGTGGTTCGGAAAGAGGTTCGCCGCCGATCAGCATCAGCCGCGCGGCATGGAAGGCAGGCGCCCCGAGCACGATCTCAGCGCCAGGCGCCAGCATGATCAATTCGCCTTCACCGAACGTGCCAAGTTGGCCCATGACTTCAATCTCGCCGGCGACAACATAGATCGCACGCTCGCGATATCCGGGTTTCACCTGATATCGCGCACTGCCCGTGAGCACGATTTCGGCGCAGACCAGGTCGGAGTACGTCCTTGCCGGAGAGACCAACCCGTCGGACGTCCCTGCGATCAAAGTGAACTCGACCCCGTCGGCACAGATCCGTGGGATTTCGGGAGCGCCATAATGTGC
>NZ_RZRW01000554.1:0-3740 GCF_003998745.1 Mesorhizobium sp. M7A.F.Ca.US.014.04.1.1
ATGTAGGTGCGATCGACTTCCGCGCGGTGAGCCAGCTCTTCTTGCGAAAGCCCAGCCGCCTGCCGATGCCGCCTCAGATTGCGTGCAAACACCTCGCGTATTTCCATGCCCGCGAGTGCAGCGTCTTGTCGAGTATTCAACCACGGAGTATTCTCTACAAAATGACTTCAAAGATGGAAATCGCGTTTGCTCAAACCACTGCTTGATCCCGATGTTGCCGACGTTGCTCCAGACTCCTCGATCTTGACCGGATACGACGAGGAGCGGCTGCTCACCTACATCCGCCTGCTCGACGCGGCGGCCGAAGACGCGGACTGGCGCGAGGTCGCCAGGATCGTCCTGCACATCGATCCTGAGCAGGAACCGGAGAGAGCGTTCAAGTCCTGGGAGACCCATCTTGCCCGCGCGCGGTGGATGACGACGAGTGGTTATCGGTATCTTCTGGCGGGCGGTGCGCCCCATTAGGTGCAGCCTGCCATGCGCCACGCTTTGCTGAATCAGCACAGCGGTTTGCTGACTCTCCAACTACCCAGCACGCGCATCGACGCCGATGCTGATTCCGAAGCTCGCAGCCAAGTGCTGGCATCGGGAGAGGACCTGGCAAATTGCAAGGCGATTGGACCAATCCAGCGGCCTATGTGCACATGCGCGACTACGAAGCGCCCGAGTTCGCTGCCGAATACCTGATCCGGAACGACGCCTTCATCGCCGAGTGCAGTCAGCTTGCGTCGCTGGGCGCAAATACCGGAGACCTGCTCGGACCAACTGACTTCGCCGCACGCTGGGGCGCGCGATTTCACTGTCACCGGTAACGGACTTCCATCTGCCGAGAACATCGTCTGGACGGAACAGGCCTCGCCGCGCGTGCTCCGGGCCACACGGATGCCTGCCTCGATTGGCTCATCGTATCGGAGCGTGTTACCTAGCGAACTCAGCAACGCTAGCGTTTGGGAGCAGGGCGAAGACCTTGAGGCTCTTTGGTCGGCTTCGACCGCAACGCATCGCCTGATTGCCGAGAGTTGCGACGGTTCACTTGGCATCAATGCCATCATTCTCCCGCTCGACGAAGCCTTCGAAACAAGACTGGACGCCGCACGCCAGTTCTGGCGGGCACTAAACGGTCGATCGCCCGGCCCAGTCTATGGCGCGCTGCCCCAGCAGACGAAGATCAGGCATATCCTCAATCTGCGCGCTCACGACGCCCGCCGCGCAGCGGCCTCCTCTCGCATGATCGCGGAGGCGCTGCTGTCACGAGATCCAATCGTGCCACGAGATTGGCGCGACCATCACCTCAGGCACAAGGTACGGGCGATCCTGCAAAGAGCGGATCGCCTGGTCGCCGGCGGCTACCGCGACCTTCTTTTCTATCCACACAGCCGCAGCCCGAAATCCCGGCGCTGAAGCCCCTCTTCGAGGGGTAGCAAAAACACATCCCCCGATGTTTGCCCTCCCTCGCTTTTCCTCAATTCGACCATCGTCCGTTTCGCGCGTCCCGGCAGGCCAGGATGACAGCAAAACCGGATGGAGATCGAGCGATGTCGAAGGGTCCCGCGGACGCGCCCCAAAAATACCTGCGAACCAAGGAGGCTGCACCCATCGTCGGTCTTTGTGCTCGCACGCTGGAAAAGCACCGGACCTATGGGACCGGTCCTAAATACCGCAAGGTCGGTGGGCGCGTGCTCTACGACATCGATGACCTGCACGCCTGGATCGAACTCGGCGCGCGTACCTCCACCAGTGATGCGAACGCGACCTTTGTTCCGCCGGCCAAGCCCCATGCCGCGCGCGCGCCTGCCTATGCCGGCCGGCGCGATCGTGACTCCTGACAGCACGGGTGGCGTCAGTGCAGTACCGCTCCGAAGGCCAGCTTGACCTGTTTCACGCGCGCGCCAGCGTCGTCACGCCGCGCGACGCGCAGGATCTCATGTCGTGGCCGTTCTTCTCGCTCGCCAAATCCCGCCGCGTCACGCCGATTGACTTTCACATGGGAGATGTGTCGATCCGTGTCGAGGCGACCCTCGAACATGGGATGGCGACCATCTGGGACGCCGACATTCTGATCTGGGCGGCCAGCCAGATCGTCGACGCACGAGACAACGGCCTTCGTACGTCGCGTTTGATGGCGGCAACTCCCTATGAGATTCTTGCCTTCATCGGCCGTGGCGATTCCGCCCGCAGCTACGACAGACTGAAGGCTGCACTTGACCGGCTGCAGTCGACCACCGTTGCCACATCGATCCGACAGCCGGCCGAACGGCGGCGGCATCGTTTCTCCTGGATCAACGAGTGGAAGGAGCGAATGGACGCCAGCGGCCGCCCGCTCGGCATCGAGCTCATCCTGCCCGACTGGTTCTATGCCGGCGTTCTCGACGATGCTCTGATCCTCACCATTGATCGTGAGTACTTTGGGCTGACGGGGGGCCTGGAGCGATGGCTCTACCGTCTGGTGCGAAAACATGGGGGCCGCCAAACCTATGGTTGGAGCTTTGATCTCCACCATCTCCATCTGAAGTCAGGCGGTCTGTCGCCCTTCAAGCGCTTCACCTTCGACCTTCGCGAGATCGTCGGTCGCCAACCCCTTCCTGGCTATCGGCTGGCACTCGTCATCGATGCTGACGGTCGATCGCGCCTGACCTTTCAACCCACCCCGCCAGAATCGTACGCGGCGCAACGCGCGTCGCGCGCCAGAACGACCAAGGCTGTGAAATGACTGTGGACAGCCCCGTGCTATCAGGAACCGCAACTCCCGTGCCATCGGGAACCGGGTTCCCGTGCTATCAGGAACCGGATTCGATCCTAAGCCATTGTGGCGATTGCCGAACCGGCTCCTCTAACGTTTCTAACCGAGAATCCTTCGGATTCTTTCTAACGCGAAGCGCGGGTCGGCGAGGCTGTGGGCGACGGCCGAGCCCTGATCTTTCGGCGATGCCGAGAGCGATCGACGTCCACTGCTCTTACCGAAACAAGATCACTTTTTCCGCCCCTCGCTTCGCCATGCTTGCTCGTGGCCTCCTGTCATGGAGGCCGGCATGAGCGATCTCACCTCGGTCGAACTGGTGTGGCTGAAGAAGCGCATCGAGAACCACATCCGCTTCGGCACGGTTGCTTCGAACAGGAACATCGACCGCACTCGTCGTGCCGTCACCTTCACGCCTGGCAGCATCTTCGCTTTCGTCCGGTGGATGGGCAACGACTTCGGCACCGTCGCGTCCCGCATCGACATACTGCGTGCAGTCGCCGCCGGTCGGCGCTGCTCGACCGTCGCCTATGTGCGCCCTGGCGCCGAGATCCTGCTCACAGCGATCGGATGGCGGAACGTCGAAAAGGTGCTGAAGATCATCGACGCCATCGAGGCTATCGGCATCGAACCTGTCGATGTGTCACCGGATTACTGGCGCCATGCCCACTGTAGGTTTGCCGGGCGCGAGGCGCCCAGGCCCTACACGCGCCAGCGCCATGAAGCCTGGCTCCTGCGCCGCAGGATTGAACCATGAGCATGCGCGCAACGATCATCGCAGGAATGCTTTGCGGCGGGGTTCTCGCCGTCGCTCCGGCATGGATCGCCCATCGCCCGAGCTTCATCTGGAACGCATCTGCAAGCGTCCCCATCGGGTTGTATCGTGTCGAGCCGGCCAGCAGGATCGACGTCGCCGACATCGCCGTCGTCATGCTGCCTGAACCGCTCGCGAGCTTCCTGGCTGAGCGTCAATATCTACCGCACGGCGTGCCGCTTCTGAAGC
>NZ_RZRW01000555.1:0-3739 GCF_003998745.1 Mesorhizobium sp. M7A.F.Ca.US.014.04.1.1
GCGGAAATCTACGCCGAGCGGTTTTCCGACCCCGACGGCCGCGTCAGGGCAAGTTTCTCGATTGTCTGGATGTCCGGCTGGGCGCCCGACGCTTCGCAGCAAAAACCGCTGAAGCCAGGGTCGGCCAAGGTCTCGCTGAAAACAATCCTGGAGGCGCCCGACGGGCAATGATCCTGCCCCAGGCGCGGGAAAGCCGGATCAGGGAGTGGGTGCGAAAGCGTTCGCAAGCTTGCTGTTGTTGTCGCTGAACAGCCAGATGATCCCGTCGCGGACCTCACCGATACCGCCGACGATGGCCAGCGACAGCACGGCGATGATCACGCCATATTCGACGGCCGTGGCGCCGGTCTCGTCGTTCAGAAAACCCAGCAGCACTGCTTTCATGGCCTCAACCCCTCTGTCCGGGACCTTACAGCCGACCTGTTAAGAAAGGTTAACGGCAAAGGCTTAACAGGCGGTGAAACCGCCGCCTTTGCGAAATCTCTTAACCATGTCAGCAGTCGCCGCTGCTCCGGCCATTGGACCTGATGATGCAGACCGAGCTCGGCTGCGGCTGCAGCACGCTGCGGCGCAGCGTGTAGGTTTCGCGATGGCCGATCGAGCCTGTGGCCGCCATGTCGAGCCCGCCGAAACCGTCACGGGCCGACAGCGAGCGTGTCTGGCTGTCGAGGAAAGGGGTTGCGATCAGCGCCAGCGCCACCGCGGCCGAACCGAACAGAAGCGTTATGCGCAATATGCCCATGCCCGCATCGGCGGCGCGAAACCCCCGCTCGGGCCGGATCGAGTCCCAATCCCTGTCTAGGCTCATGCTATCGCTCCCCGGCAAATCGACCGCTCGGCCGCGAACGGCCATGCTTCAACTTTTCACGACGAGATAAATCTTCCATTAATGCTGGCTGATACAACGCCTCGGCCAGGAACCGGCCGGACGGGAGCCTCAGAGAAGATCGATGAGGAACGGGATCAGCGGCTCATCGGCCGGCGGCATCGGATAATCGCGCATCTGCTTCGGCCTTACCCATTTCAGCGCCTGCCCTTCCCTGGGCTGCGCGATACCGCGAAAGCGGCGGCAGATGAACAGCGGCATCAGCAGGTGGAAATCGTCGTAGGAATGGCTGGCGAAAGTGAGCGGCGCCAGGCACGGGATGTCGGTTTCGATGCCGATTTCCTCATGCAGTTCGCGAATGATGCATTGTTCGGGCGTCTCGCCCGGCTCGACCTTGCCGCCGGGAAACTCCCACAGCCCGGCAAGTTGCTTGCCCTGAGGCCGCTGCGCCAGAAGCACCCGGCCGTCGGCATCGACCAGCGCGCAGGCGGCGACCAGCAGCAGGCGCTTGCCGGCGGTCACGACATCATTCATGACCCGGCGGCCGCCGGTAGTGGTAGCGATAGACTTCCTCGAAGCCGAGCGAATGGTAGAGCGCCAGTGCCGGCACATTGTTGGCCTCGACCTGCAGCCAGGCTTCCCGTGCGCCCCGCAGCCGTGCCCATTTCAGTGCCGACAGGATCAGGTTGCGGCCGTGGCCCCTGTTGCGTGCCGACTTGTCGGTGGCGACCTCGAACAGGCCGGCGAGATCGCCGTCATGCACGCAGATCAGCGTCGCCAGCGCTTCTGATCCATCTTCGAGCGCGAACAGCCCGGCTTCGGGCTGGATGGCGCCGATGATCTCCGACAGGCCGGGGCGCAGCGAAACATCCGAACCGCTGACCTTGAGCGACGCGCCGATGAAGCGGCTGATGTCTTTCAGCGGGATCTGGTCCATGGCAGCGTCGAGTTGCGCATCGGCCAGCGGCAGCCGCATGACCAGCGACTCGTCGAACCGGCTCCATCCCTCACGGTCGAGATGACTGGCAAGATCGGGACCCGACAACGGCGACATGCGGAATGTCAGCGGCCTGCCATAGGCATCGAAACGGCGGCTGGCCCGGCCGATACGGTCGGCAATGTGCTGGATGTCGCCGGGATCGAGCGGATTGACCGAGTTCAGCCGCTTGGCCGGATGGCCGGCGGTCAGCCGCACCACCCAGGTGCCGTCATAGTGGACGGCGGCCGCCGGCCAGGCGCGAAAGCCGGCCGCCTCGTAACGGCGCACGATCGCGAGCATGCTTGCCGGATGCCTGGAGCTCAAAACCGTCAGCTCCGGTAATCGCCATTGATGGCGACATATTCCTTGGTGAGGTCGCAGGTCCACACCGTCGCCTTGCCGCGGCCAATGCCGATATCGGCGCGGATGCGGATATCGTCGCGCTTCATGTAGGCCGACGTCGCCGCCTCGGAATAGCCGGGGTCGCGCTCGCCTTCATGCGCCAGCCTGTTGTCGCCGAACCAGATCGACAGCCGGTCGCGATCGGCGGGTTCGCCGGCCTTGCCGACGGCCATGACGACGCGGCCCCAATTGGCGTCCTCGCCGGCGACTGCCGTCTTGACCAGCGGCGAATTGGCGATCGACAGCGCGATGCGCTTGGCCGAGCGCGCCGATTTGGCGCCGGTGACGGTGACTTCGACCTGCTTGCGGGCGCCTTCGCCGTCGCGCACCACCTGCAGCGCCAGCGATTTCAGCACCTTGCCGAGCGCCCGGCGGAACGTGCCGAGACGGGCATCCTTGGGATCGGTTATCTCCGGCGCGCCGCGCCTGGCGGCCTTGCCGGTGGCGAAGATCAGCAGCGTGTCGCTGGTCGAGGTGTCGCTGTCGACGGTGACCGCGTTGAAAGTCTTGGCCGTGCCGCGCGACAACAGATCCTGCAGGACAGGTGCGGCGATCGGCGCGTCGGTGGCGATGAAGGAGAGCATCGTCGCCATGTCGGGCGCGATCATGCCGGCGCCCTTGGAAATGCCGTTGATGGTGACATCGGTGTCGCCGAGCTTGACGGTCGCGGTCGCCACTTTCGGATAGGTATCCGTGGTCATGATCGCCTTTGCCGCTTCGGTCCACAGCTCGGGCTTGCCCTTGCTGACCAGCCCCGCGAGCAGATGGCTGAATTTGCTGGTGTCGAGCGGCTCGCCGATGACGCCGGTCGAGGCCATGAAAACCTCCGCTGCCGTGCAGCCGGCCGCCTTCGCCGCCGCCTCGCCGGTCAGTGCGGTCGACTCGCGGCCCTTCTTGCCGGTGAAGGCATTGGCGTTGCCGGAATTGACGACCAGCACCCGCGCCTTGCCCGCGCCGAGATTCTGCCGGCAGAAATCGACCGGCGCCGAGGGGCATTTCGATTTCGTGAACACGCCGGCGACCGCAGTGCCTTCATCGAAGACCATGGTCAAAAGATCGGTGCGGCCCTTGTACTTTATCCCTGCCTCGGCGGTGGCGATGCGCACCCCCTCGATTTCTGGCATTTTCGGGTATTTCTTCGGCGCAAGCGGCGAAATCGTCGTGGACATGGAGGCCTCGGGCGGGAAAATCGCAAGGGAAGGCCGGTTTGCCCGATAGACCGCGCCGGCGCAAGGGCGTTTTCGTCGCTCTTGTCCGGGAGCTCGAACTCGCCCCTGGGAGCAGGGCTCCGAGACGTCGCAAGCCATGCAGTAGACATCGTCCGACGGCCGGTCCGGCGGTGTCAGCCAGTTTGCGCCGGCCGCGTTCATCTCAATAGGAATTTATTCTTGACAGGGTGAGAGCAGCTATGCTACATTTTCGTCCATGGTGCTGATTTGCACCAGTGACCCGCCGTCCCGGCGGGTTTTGCTTTTGGGACCTCGCCAACCAACACGCCGGTAAGGTTCCCAGAAAACGACCAACCCCTGCCC
>NZ_RZRW01000556.1:0-3735 GCF_003998745.1 Mesorhizobium sp. M7A.F.Ca.US.014.04.1.1
GGTGTAGAATCCATGGCGGCGGCGTGAGCGGCTGGGCCAGCGCCGGTTATCTTGAACGCTCCCAGATCGTTCGCCCGCCAATCATCATCGTGCGTCCGCCGCATCGGCCGCCCCACTGGCACAAGCCGCACCGTCCTCCGCACCATCGGCCGCCGCACAGGCCGCGTCCCGGCAAGTGCAAGATCGCGCCCGGCTTTGCTTGCAGGTAACGCCGACCGGTTGAACGATAGATGACGGATCGGAGCCGCTGGCCCCGATCCGAGCCTGTTCAGCCGGCGGACATCCCGCTCAAGCAATGTCCACCGTGCTGTCAGGAGCCTGCCTGTCGGTTGGAACGTCGTGGATGAAACCGCGTTAGATCCTCGATCCCCGAAATTGGTGACGAGGTTGGCCATGGCCATTCGCGATTTTGCGCATACGCACGAAGGGGCAGGTGGCGATGCTCTCGCAATCCCCACCGTCGCCGCGATGATTGCGGTGCTGTTTGCCGGCAGCACGGTGCTGACGCCGCTCTACATCGTCTACAAGCAGCAATTCGGCTTTTCACAAATCACCCTGACGCTGATCTACGCCGTGTATGTCGTCGGCAATCTGGCGGCACTTCTGATGTTGGGCAGCGTCTCCGATATTGTCGGACGCCGGCCCGCGAGCCTGGCGGCCATGCTCGTCGCCATCGTCAGTGCGCTTGTCTTCCTGTTTGCCGTAAACGTCGTCTCGCTCGACGTCGCCCGCATCCTGAGCGGGCTTGGCATCGGCGTCGGCGCGGGGACCGGAACCGCGTGGATTGCCGAGCTTCTTCCCGGCGCGGACAAGTCGCGCGCCAGTGTGATTGCCACCAGCACCAATTTCCTCGGCCTCGGCCTCGGCGCACTGATTTCGGGATTTCTGGCTGAATACGAGCCATGGCCGTTGCGGCTGATCTTCATCGTCTATCTGGCAGCACTTGTGGTGGTGACGATCCTGGTCTGGCGCACTCGCGAAACGGTGTCGAAGCCGGGCGGCCTCGGGGGGATCTCCTGGCGGCCGCGACTTTCCGTCCCGGAGGAAATCCGTGCGCGCTTCGTCGCGCCGGCGGTGACCGGCTTCGGCGCGATGGCGCTGGTCGGGTTCTACGCCGCGTTGGCGCCGAGCATCCTGGCGCAGCAGCTGCATGAGACCAACCATGCCGTCGCCGGCGCGCTGTTCTTCGAGCTGGCGATCGTCACCGCGATCAGCATTGTCGTTCTGATGCACATGAAGAGCAATAAGGCGATGCTGGCTGCGCTGGCATTGATGATCCCAAGCGTCTTGTTGGTGGTGGCGGCGCAGATATTGGCCTCGATGGCACTGATGGTTGCTGCGACGGCCTGTTGCGGCGTTGCGGCGGCGCTTGGTTACCGTGGCGGCCTGCAAGCGGTGAACGAGATCGCGCCCAAGGATCGTCGCGCCGAAGTGGTGTCCAGCTTCTTCATCTGCTGCTTTGTCGGCAACGCCTTGCCCGTCATCGGCATCGGCATCGTTTCGACCTATGCCAGTCCCGTCGCTGCCAGCCTGGCGTTCGCCGGCATGATCGTGGTGTTTGCGTTGGTGGCGCTGGCTTTTGGGCTGAAACAACAACGGCGTTGAGGGCCTGGAGCGGTCCAGCGGAACCGGGTTGGCTTCAGCCGTTCGGTGTTTCAGGCGAAAGATGCGCGCGTCCGCGCGGCACGCCAAGACCGGTGTCCGGCGGCTCGCCGGCGGCCGGCCTGTCCTCGATCATGTGCGTGGTGCGCCAGCGGCCGAAACGATAGTAGGCCGCCGCCAGTACAAGCGAGCTGATCGAACCCGCCGGGAAGCTCCACCACAACGCTTCCTCGCCGATCACGCCACGCATGAAATAGGCAAAGCCGGTGCGCACGACCAGCACCGAAATGACCAGGATGATCAGCGGCGGCATCACGGCACCCGTGGCTCGTACGGTGGCAAACAGCACGATGGTTATGCCGAACAGGATGAACGACCACGAGGCGACATTGTTGATGTGGACGGCGATGTCGATCGCCGCGCTGTCGCGGCTCAGGAACAGGCTCAGCACCGAACGGTCGAAAACCGACAGCACGGCAACCAGTGCGCCGGTCAGGACGAGGTTGAAGCCGACGCCTGAGGCGGCGATGCGGCCGATCCGGTCCCAGCGCCCGGCGCCGACATTCTGTGCCGCCATCGAGGACACCGCGGCGCCGATGGCGAGCGCCGGCATCTGGATGTAGGTCCACAGCTGGGCGGCGATGCCGTAGGCGGCGGCGACCTGTGAGCCGTAGGAATTGACGATGCCCATCACCGTCAGTGCCGCCGCCGAAATGACGATCATCTGCAGGCCCATCGGCACGCCCTTGAAGACGACGATGCGCAGCAAGGTGGGATCGGGCCGCAGCAGAGCGAGGTTGGCGCCGGCCAGCCGCAGCGGATGCTTGCGCACATAGAGCACGATCAGGATGGCGATCACGCTAACCGTCTGGCCGATCAGCGTGGACGTGGCGGAGCCCGCGATGCCGAGTTCGGGAAACGGTCCGATGCCGGCGATGAGCAATGGGTTGAGCACGATGTCGAGGACGACGGCCAGCGCCATGAAGAAGAAGGGGGTGCGTGAATCGCCGGCACCGCGCAGCACGGTCATGACGAAGGACAGAAGGTTCATCATCGGCACGGCGACGAAGATGATGCGCAGATAGGAGCGCGCCAGCGGCAAGGCGTCGGCCGGTGTGCCGAGCGTGTTGAGAATGGCGTCAACCCAGATCCAGCCGCAGACCGCGAAGACAACCGAGACGAGGAAGAAGAACGTCGCGCTGGTGCCGACAATGCGGCGCGCCTCGGGCAGGTCGCGGGCACCGACCGACTGGGCCACCAGGATGGTGGCCGCCATGCCGATGCCGAACACAGTGCCGAGGATCAGGAACAGGACGAGGTTGGCATTAGAGGTGGCGGTCAGCGCCGATTCGCCGAGAAAACGGCCGACCCAGACGGCGTTGATCGAGCCGTTGAGCGACTGCAGCACGTTGGAGCCGAGCACCGGCAGGGCGAACAGCAGAAGCGTGCGCGGGATCGGGCCGCTGGTCAGGTCGCCGGTGCGCCGGCGCGCGGGCATTTTTTCGTCCATGGCGGGCAACTCGGCGGATGGTGATTTGGATCCAGTCCACGATGATATCGCAGGCGGGACCGAGATGCACCCTTGCGAACGCGCGGCTGAAAGGCCGCTGCCCCGTTCATGCCTGCCGCGAGCCCAGCGGACGCGCCAAGCGCGCCCGCCCGTGCAGTGGCCGTTACTTCCCGGCGAGACCCGGCAGCGTGACCTGATAGACCAGGAACATGGTGTCGACATCGGCGCCGTCTTCCGCCTTGTAGGGTGCGCCGACCTGAAAACCGTCCTGGGCGAGGAAGTCGTTGTCGTTGGCGACGAACAGGAAGTAGTCGTCGGGCAGCTTCGGATCGAGAACGCTGACCACCGACATCGCCTCCCACTTCTCCGACAGGTTGTTCTTGTCGTTCGGCGCGCCATTGTGCAGGCCGAAGCGGCCGAGTTCGCCCTTGTCGTTGATGTCGATGAACGGCGTCAGCTTGGCCGGCATCACCGACGGGTCGAGCACGCCCTTGGGCGCCAGCGGCTTGTCGGCGGCATCGAAGGCGCCGCCGGCGATGTCGGTCGCGGCCGAGACGTCGACGACGAAGATCTGGCGCACCAGCGAGGTGTCGCCCTTCAGCCCCTGGCCGTTGCCGCTGTCG
>NZ_RZRW01000557.1:0-3719 GCF_003998745.1 Mesorhizobium sp. M7A.F.Ca.US.014.04.1.1
AGGAAAAAGCGCCGCACGCGTTGACGCTTCGGCGCTGCACGCCTAGAGACCGGTTGAAAAACCCTTGCTGCGGCCCGCCTTCGGGCCGGCAGATGATTTGGAAAACTGTGACATGGCGGGATCAAACATCATCGATCTCAACCCCGAGCTGCTGGCGGCCGCGACCGAAAGCAAGGCGTGGCCGTTCGAGGAAGCCAAAAAGATCATCGAGCGCTACAAAGGCGCCGACTTTCCGCAAACAGTCCTGTTCGAGACCGGCTACGGGCCGTCCGGCCTGCCGCATATCGGCACGTTCGGCGAGGTGGCGCGCACCTCGATGGTGCGCCATGCCTTCCGTGTCCTGACGCAGGACAAGGTCGCGACCAAGCTGCTGTGCTTTTCCGACGATATGGACGGCATGCGCAAGATACCCGACAGCGTGCCGGACCGCGCCGCACTCGAGCCGCATCTGCACAAGCCGCTATCGTCGGTCCCCAACCCCTTCGGCGGCGACTATGCGAGCTTCGCCGACCACAACAATGCGATGCTCTGCCGCTTCCTCGACACGTTCGGCTTCGACTACGAGTTCGCCAGCGCGACGCAATACTACAAGGCCGGCCGTTTCGACGCGATGCTCAAGCGCGCCGCCGAGCGCTATGAGCAGATCATGGCGGTGATGCTACCGACGCTCGGGCCCGAGCGGCAGGCGACCTACAGCCCGTTCCTGCCGATCTCGCCGAAGAGCGGCCGCGTGCTTTACGTGCCCATGAAGCATGTCGACGCCAAAGCCGGCACCATCACCTTCGACGACGAGGGCACCGAGACCACGCTTTCGATCACCGGCGGCCGCGTGAAGCTGCAGTGGAAGCCGGATTTCGGCATGCGCTGGGCAGCGCTTGGCGTCGATTTCGAAATGTTCGGCAAGGACCACCAGACCAATGCGGTGGTCTACGACCGTATCTGCAACATTCTGGGCGGACGGGCGCCGGAGCATTTCGTCTACGAACTGTTCCTCGACGAGAACGGCCAGAAGATCTCGAAGTCGAAGGGCAACGGGCTGACCATCGACGAGTGGCTGACCTATGCGCCGACCGAAAGCCTCGGGCTCTACATGTACCAACGGCCGCGGCAGGCCAAGAAGCTGTATTTCGACGTTATCCCGCGGGCCGTGGATGAATACTACACGTTCCTCGCCGCCTATCCCCGCCAGGACTGGAAGGAGCGGCTGGGCAACCCGGTCTGGCATATGCATGACGGCAACCCGCCAGCGATCGACATGCCGGTGCCGTTCTCTCTGCTGCTCAATCTGGTCAGCGCTTCCAACGCGCAGAACAAGGATGTGCTGTGGGGGTTCATTTCACGTCATACGCAAGGCGTGACGCCGGCGACGCATCCAGAGCTCGACCGGCTGGTCGGCCATGCGATCCGCTATTTCGACGATTTCGTGAAGCCGACGAAAACCTTCCGGCCCGCCGACGAGGTCGAGCGCGAAGCGCTGGCAGCCCTCGACGAAGCACTTGGCGCGCTGCCGGCGGACGCCAGCGGCGAAGCGATCCAGAACGCCTCGCTCAACGTCGCACGCAGGATCGAGCGCTATCAGGATCATTCCAAGCAGAGCCCGGAAGGCGGCCCCGGCGTATCGGGCGCCTTCTTCCAGATGATCTACCAGGTGCTGATCGGCCAGGAGCGCGGCCCGCGCTTCGGCTCGTTCGCAGCACTCTACGGCGTTGCCGAGACGCGTGCGCTCATTGAGCGGGCGCTGGCTGGTCAGCTGGCTTGAGCACGCCGTCGACCTCTTCCAGGATCGAACCCGGCGCCTGAGGTGCCGGGCCTGGCGCGGCCGGCATCGCCGGCATGCCCGACAGATCGGGCGCCGATCCGAAAATGCCCTTCTTGCCCATGCGCGCCTTGTCGCCGGCCTCGACATAGGGGCCGCCCTTGGCGGCGCGCGCCCAGCCATTTTCGACCAGCCACTGACCTACATCCTGCTTGCCGATCCGGCACTCGGCTGCGATCAGGTCGCGGCCGCCCTGCGGCGGCACCGTGCAGACCACCGCGCGGCCGCGCAGGAAGGCGCGGAACGCTGTCCTCGCCCGGACGCCGCACGGCCAGGACTTGCCGTCCTCGCTGCAAATCTCGTCCTGCCTGACGATGTCGATGCCGGAAACCGCGACCGAGTAGCCCTTCGCCTCGATCAAGCCGGCGGCCGGCGCAACCGGCTGGAACAGCTTTGTGCCGTTCCAGTCGTCAGGCATTTTCGGCTTGGGCGGCACGGCCAGCGCGAGTTTGCTCAGCGGCTCGCGCGGCTCGATCCGTTCAAGCCCGTCGGCGGGCAGTTCCGGCGGCGCGACGATTTCGGGATCGATCGCCCTCGAATGCGTCGCCGGCTGCGGAGCTGCGATGGCCGATGTGGCCGGCTCCTCGGGCAGCGTCCCGGCAGCCTGCTGCGCCATCGCATCGGCGCCCGGATCAAGCTGGTCCACGGTGATGACGCTTTCACTACCTTTCAGAGTGTGACCGCCAGTGACGACAATGGCTGCCATCACAGGGACCATCAGAACCGCCAGCGCATGATGGAGAAGCCGCACCAGCTTGACCTATTGGCTTGCCCAGACAATCCGCGCCACCCATTCGACATCGCGCATGGGAATATCGCGGTCGGGATGATCGGGATTGAGCGAGACCAGCGCAATCGACCTGACGGTCTGGCGCTCGAGCACCTTGGCCATCACTTCGCCTGATGTGGTCTTGACGACGACGCGATCGCCCTTGCGGGTAACGGCGCCCGGTTCGACGATGAGGACGTCGCCATTGCGGTAGAGCGGCAGCATGGAATCGCCCTGCACCTGCAAAGCATAGGAACTCTCGGTCGATTGCGTCGGCAGTTCGATCAGATCCCAGCCCTGCCCGGCTGGAAAGCCGGCATCGTCGAAGAAGCCGCCGGCGCCGGCCTGGGCAAAGCCGAGCAGCGGCACGGAGCTTCGGCGGGCGACCGAAGCCGCATGGCTGGCCCCGGCCCGACCTTCAATCAAACCGGTGAATTCGTCGAGGGAAGCGCCCGTTGCCTCCATAATCTTTGCCAGTGATTCGGTCGAGGGCCAGCGCGGCCGGCCATCCGACGACAGGCGCTTCGACTTGTTGAAGGCGGTGGAATCGAGCCCCGCACGCTTGGCCAGCCCCGAGGCCGAAAGCGAATAGCGCTCGGCAAGAGCATCAATGGCAGCCCAGACACGGTCATGCGAGAGCATGTGTCGCTCTCCTTTGAACAGGAAAAAATACCTTCCCTGTTCTAACCCCGGACCGCCATCTTGTCCACAGTGCAAGGCTTACTCACGCCGCTTTCCTGGTCTCGCCTTTCGCATAGGGATCGAAGCGCTGATAGAAGCTCTCACCCTTCTCGGCCATGTCGAGCAGCAGCTTGGGCGCCTTGAACTCGGCGCCGTATTTCTTCTGCAGGTTTCTGGCGATCTTGACGAACGCCTTGGCGCCGATGCCGTCGATGTAGGACAGCGCACCGCCGGTATAGGGAGCGAAGCCGAAGGCGAGGATCGAGCCGACATCGGCCTCGCGCGGGTCGGTGACGATGCCTTCTTCCATCACCCGGGCCGCTTCCAGCGCGATGGTGACCAGCAGCCGCTGCTGCAGTTCCTCATAATCGACCTTCTCGGGCGCAAGCTGCGGATAGAGATCCCTGATGCCCGGCCACAGCTTCTTCTTGGCGGGCCTTGCCGGATAATCGT
>NZ_RZRW01000558.1:0-3718 GCF_003998745.1 Mesorhizobium sp. M7A.F.Ca.US.014.04.1.1
GAGCCAACCGCCGGTTCGACCTGCTGATGATTCTGAGCGTCGGTTTTCCGCTGAGGTCGATCGCTATTCGCGATCGAGGATGGGACAGCCGCGCTCGGTGCCAAAAGTCACGCGCACGCGGTCGCCACCCTGTCTGCCGCGGACTGTGATCTCCCGGCGGCCGACGGACTCTATCCTTGCGCGGCGGATGCCCATTCGGTCTGCCTTGTCGAGGGCCCGGTCCTCCGTGCAGCCTCGTTGACGGCGGTCGCGCCGGTCGTCGCGACGGGGGCCTTCGCAATCGTCATAGGCGGGGTCGCAATCTTCCATGAGCTTCAGCCGCGGGCCATGTTTGCCCAATTGCAGCTGCAGATTGTCTGCTTGTGCCGGAAAAGCCGCCAAGGTGATGGCGCCGAGGCCGACAAGCGCCATCAGCGATGAGGTGATCGAAACCTTGCGCACTACGTCCTCCATTTTGAACCACAACACATCTATCCTTAGATGGTTCGGCTCTCCCCGGCTATTGCCGATAGGAGGTTTGCTGCCAAGATTGATTGTTGCGTTACCGCCGGCGCCAGCCGATGTCACCGCGCTCCGCCCCATCGAGGCGGTCGAGCAGTTCTCGGAGCCGGTCGGGAATGTCGGCCTCGGTGCGGAAGGCCGGCAAGGTGCGTAGAAAGCGGGTCACCGCCTCGGCACCCAACTGGCGCCTGACCTCGATGGCCAGCCCTTCTGCCTTTTCGCCCGTGTTGCGGGTCATCGTCTCAAAATCCTGTGTCGGCTTCGAAACTCCTCCAGCAAGGGAATGGTTCCCCCATCCTGCCTGTGGGGCAAGCAAAGCCGGCAGTTAAGGTAAAATTTGAATTAAAATCGAAATGCCTTGCCTGCCATTGTCCGGCCTTGGCCGGTGGCTTCCATAATCGCTTACCCCTTGATTTTTGGCTGCCAAACATCGATATCGGGCACAAAATCCACATCATTCGAGATTGACGGGAAACGGCGATGAGCGACCAGGCAAAAGACGAACGCGCGCCCGATGAAGTCGAGGCGACCGAGCCCGCAGCCGAGCGCACGGAAGGCAGCACCGACGGCGACTATGAAGCCCTTGTCCGGCTGCTGAAGGAAAATGAAGAGCTGAAGGACCGCGCGCTGCGCGTGGCGGCCGAAATGGAAAACCTGCGTCGCCGCACGGCGCGCGATGTTCACGATGCGCGCACCTACGCGGTCGCGAATTTCGCCCGCGACATGCTTTCGGTGTCGGACAATCTGCGCCGCGCGCTGGATGCGATTCCCGCCGAGGCCAAGGCATCGGGTGACGCCGGCTTCAAGGCGCTGATCGAAGGCGTCGACCTCACCGAGCGCGCCATGCTGTCGGCGCTGGAACGGCATGGGGTCAAGAAGCTCGCGCCGGAAGGCGAGAAGTTCGATCCCAATTTCCACCAGGCGATGTTCGAAGTGCCCAATCCGGACGTCCCGGCCAACACCGTGGTCCAGGTCGTGCAGCCGGGCTATTCGATCGGCGACCGCGTGCTGCGCCCGGCTATGGTCGGCGTCGCCAAAGGCGGTCCGAAGTTTGCCGCCGCTGAAGCGCCGGTCGAGCCGGGGCCGGTAAACGAGCAGGCTGAGAAAGATGCATAGTTAAGGGAGTAGGGCAGTAGGGCAGTAGGGAAAAGGGCAATCGCACCTTCCGTGCGGCTTCGTGCTAAACATACTGCCCTACTGCCCTATTCCCTTACTCCCCTGGCCTGCCATGAACCCCATCGCGCTTCTCGACTATGCCGGTGTCGCCGTCTTCGCGGCGACGGGGGCGCTTGCGGCTTCGCGCAAGCAGCTCGACATTATCGGCTTCCTGTTCCTGGCCAGCGTCACCGGGATAGGTGGCGGCACGCTTCGCGACGTCATCCTCAACCTGCCGGTTTTCTGGGTCGCCAACTCCGGCTATGTGCTGGTCTGCGCCGCGGTTGCGGTGCTGGTCTTCTTCAGCGCGCATCGTGTCGAATCGCGCTGGAAATGGCTGCTCTGGCTCGACGCCATCGGGCTCGCCGCTTTTTCGGTGATGGGCGCGGCCAAGGGGCTTGCGATTACCGGTTCGCCGGTCGTCTCCGTCATCACCGGCGTGCTCACCGCCACTTTCGGCGGCATTCTGCGCGATCTTCTTGCCGGCGAGCCATCGGTGCTGCTCAGGCCCGAAATCTATGTCACGGCGGCCCTTGCAGGTGCCGGCCTTTACACGCTTGGCGATCTTGCCGGACTGCCGCCGCTCGCCTCGGACCTTGCCGGTTTTGCTGCGGCGTTCCTTGTGCGTGGCGGCGCGCTCAAATTCGGCTGGTCGTTTCCGTCCTACAAGAGCCGGCCCGGCAGGCGGCCGGAAGATATTTTGTGAAAAGGAAGCGAATAGCGAATAGGGGTTGAACGAGATAGCTCCCGCTACTTTCTATTCGCTAGCCTCACGCAGCGAAGCGCTGGGCTTCCCCGCCATAATAGTTGACGTAGCGTGCGCCGATCTCCTTGACCGGCATCACGACGAACACATCGACCGTCGAGAATTCGCGATCGATGACGCAGCCGTCGCCGATGCGGGCGCCGACGCGCAGATAGCCCTTGACCAGAGGCGGCATCGCGGCGATCGCCGCCTTGGCATTGACCGCCTCGATCGGCATCAGGTCCATCGAGCAGTAGCGCCCGGAGACCGCGCGCACGTCCCAGGCCGAATTTGTGCGGCAGTGGTGGGCGAGGTAGGTGAGCGCCTCGGCATGCGCCGCCGGCACGGTGCCGTGAAAAGAAGCGCAACCGGTCATCACACCGATTTCGTAATGGTTGATGTAGGCCCAGATGCCTTGCCACAACGCCTCGATGGTGCGTTTCGAGCGGTATTCCGGCAAGACGCAGGAGCGGCCGAGTTCCAGGAAACGCTGGCCGGGGTGACGGGCAATGAGCTTGGTCAGCTCGAATTCACCTTCGGAATAGAAACCGCCGGCCGTGGCCGCGATTTCTTGCCGCAGCAGCCTATATGTACCGACGATACGGCGATGTTCGGGACCGGAAAGCGTGGTGTCCAAAACCAGCAGATGGTCGCAGAGTGGATCGAACCGGTCGGCGTCACGGCGGTCATGGGCCTGGAACAGGTCCTTCCTGGCGCCAAGTTCGTCGTAGAACACCCGGTAGCGCACTTCCTGCGCGGCCGCGATCTCGGCCTCGTTGCGAGCGAGCCGCACTTCAAGATTGCCTATACGGCCCAGTGCCGCGCCCTTTATGACGGAATCGACGTTACGTCCGGCAAGCAAGGCGCTGCTGGCGTTCGGCCGAGTGTCACATTCCGGCATAACTGTATGCACGAGTGATTCTCCTTCGAGCCATCCCTCTTGGCACGGGGATACGGTGTAGGTGCAACAGGATTGTGACAGTACCGTGATACGACGTCGTGGGCAATACTTCGTCGGCTGGCGAATACGATCAACCGGCTACGTTTAAGTGATCGCCCGGTGCGGAACGGGCGGTGGAAAGCTCAGGCCGCGACGACCTGGCCCTCGACGGCATTGACCAGCGCCTCGGGGTCGAGCGGCTTGGTGACAAAGCCGCTGGCGCCATGGGCCAACACCGCATGGCGGGTCTTTTCCTGGCTGTCGGCCGACAGCACCATGATCGGCACCGGCCGCACGGCACTTTCTTCCTCATGGCGGCGGATGGCGGCAATCGCGTCCAGCCCGTCCATGACCGGCATGTGCAGATCCATCAAGAC
>NZ_RZRW01000559.1:0-3714 GCF_003998745.1 Mesorhizobium sp. M7A.F.Ca.US.014.04.1.1
GCATCATGGCGCGCTGTGTTCCCTCGCCACCGCCTATCTGCCTGATGGCGCCGACCAGGCCGATATCATGGCCAGGCTGGCCAAGATCGATAGCATCATGCTGGTCGTCGACAGCCCGACCGCCTGCGAGCGCTTCGAACTGCCGGCCGATCGCATCGGCGACATCGTGCTGATCTCGACCGAGAACAAGACGATCGGCACCTCGGAACATCGCCATGACCTGGCGGCTCTGAACGAGCCGCTACGGTCGCATGGCGGGCTGACCGAGCAGGAGGTGCCGTTCATCGTCAATCGTGTGCTGCCGGAATTTCCGAACGAGCCGACGCTGCGCAATTTCGATGCCTTCTACTACGCCACCATGGCGGCGGCGCTGGCTTGAGTCGAGCGTGATTGTCGACCCCCACTCCGCCGAGCTTCGCTCGGCACCTCTCCCCCGATCGACGGGGGAGAGGAAAGGCGCCAGGGTTAGCCGCGGCTTAACCTGGAAACGTTGAGGCACTGACCTCGCCTGATTTCCTCTCCCCCGTCGATCGGGGGAGAGGTGGCCCGAAGGGCCGGAGTGGGGGTCGAATCCTCCGCGCAACAAGAATCTGCTGGAGCAGAACCCATGACCAAGCTCGACCCCGCCATCAAAGTTCGCCACGAGCCGATGCGCATCGCCGGCAGACGAGTCGATGCCGAAGGCGTCGTCGAGGTTCGCTATCCCTGGAACGACACCGTCATCGGCACCGTTCCGGCCGGCCGCGCCGATCACGCCCGCCAGGCATTCGAGATCGCCGCCGGCTACAAATCGAAGCTGACCCGCTACGAGCGTCAGCAGATACTGTTCCGCACCGCCGAGGCATTGGCCTCGCGCCGCGATGAAATCTCCGATCTCATCACGCTCGAGCTCGGCATCTCCAAGACGGACTCGCTCTATGAGGTCGGCCGTGCCTATGACGTGTTCACGCTGTCGGCGCAGATGTGCATCCAGGATGACGGGCAGATCTTCTCCTGCGACCTCACCCCGCACGGGAAGGCGCGCAAGATCTTCACCACTCGCGAGCCGTTGAAGGCGATCTCGGCGATCACGCCGTTCAATCATCCGCTCAACATGGTCTCGCACAAGGTGGCGCCGGCGATCGCCACCAACAATTGCGTGGTGGTCAAGCCGACCGAACTGACGCCGATGACGGCGCTTCTCTTGGCCGACATTCTCTATGAAGCCGGTTTGCCGCCTGAAATGCTGTCGGTGGTGACCGGCTGGCCGGCCGATATCGGCAACGAGATGATCACCAATGAAAACATCGACCTGATCACCTTCACCGGCGGCGTGCCGGTCGGCAAGATGATCGCCCGCACCGCCGGCTACAAGCGCCAGGTGCTGGAGCTCGGCGGCAACGACCCGCTGATCATCCTCAACGATTTGTCGGACGAGGATCTGGCAAAGGCGGCGGACCTAGCAGTGGCCGGAGCGACGAAAAACTCCGGCCAGCGCTGCACGGCGGTCAAGCGCATCCTGGTCCAGGAAAGCGTCGCCGACCGCTTCGTGCCGCTGGTGCTGGAGCGGGCGAAGAAGATCCGCTTCGGCGATCCGATGGACCGCGCGACCGACCTTGGCACCGTCGTGCACGAGAAGGCGGCGGCGCTGTTCGAAGCCCGCGTCCACATGGCTGCCGAGCAAGGCGCCGAAATCCTCTACAATCCGGGTCGTCAGGGCGCGTTGCTGCCGCCGATCGTCGTCGATCGCGTGCCGCATACATCCGAGCTGGTCATGGAAGAAACCTTCGGGCCGATCATCCCGATCGTGCGTGCGCCGGACGATGACGAGGCGTTGATTGCGCTCTCCAACTCGACCGCCTTCGGCCTGTCGTCGGGCGTCTGCACCAACTCTTTTCCGCGCATGCAGAAATACATCGCCGGCCTTCAGGTCGGCACCGTCAACATCTGGGAAGTGCCGGGCTATCGCATCGAGATGTCGCCCTTCGGCGGCATCAAGGATTCGGGCAACGGCTACAAGGAAGGCGTCATCGAAGCGATGAAGAGCTACACCAATGTGAAGACATTTTCGCTGCCCTGGTCCTGACCGGACGGCATTGACGGATAGAACAATCGAGGGAGCGTTCGCCGCTCCCTCATTCGCATTTCGGAGACCATGATGGCCGCGATATCTGAACTTGTGCACACCGAAGGCGATTCCAACACCACAGCGGCTCGCGGTCGCTGGGATGCCGGGCAGGGCGATCCGCGGATCCGCGGCCTGCTCGATCGCGACGCGGCCGCCTTCATGCACCAGAGCCTGTCCAGCCCCTGTTTGTCGACGATCGCCAAGGCGCAAGGCATCTGGATCGAGGACACCGCCGGTCGCCGCTTCATGGATTTCCACGGCAACAGCGTCCATCACCTCGGCTATGGCCACCCGAGGCTTGTGGCCGCCATCAAGAAGCAGCTCGATCAGCTCTGCTTTGCGCCGCGCCGTTTCACCTGTGAGCCCGCCGTCGAACTGGCCGAGAAGCTGGCGGCATTGGCGCCCGGCAATCTCGGCAAAGTGCTGTTCACCACCGGCGGCTCGGACGCCATCGAGGTCGCGCTGAAGATCGCCCGCGCCGCGACCGGCCGCTTCAAGACGGTGTCGTTCTGGGATGCGTTCCATGGCGCCGGCTTCGGCGCAGCAAGCGTTGGTGGCGAGGCGACCTTCCGCTCGCACATATCAGGCCCGATGATGACCGGCACCGAGCACGTCGCGCCTTGGGACGGCTATCGCTGCCCCTATGGCCACGATTCCCTGGAAGCATCGGGCCTCGCCTGCGCCAACATGATTGCCTACGTCCTTGGCCGCGAGCAGGACGTGGCGGCGGTCGTCGCCGAACCGATGCGGGCGACGCCAAACCCGCCGCCGCCAGGCTTCTGGAAGCGGGTGCGCGAGGCCTGCGACCGGCACGGCACGCTCTTGATCTTCGACGAGATCCCGACCGGCCTTGGCAAGACCGGCAAATTCTTCGCGCACGAGCATGATGATGTGACGCCTGACATCGTCGTCCTCGGCAAGTCGCTCGGCGGCGGCGTCCTGCCGATCGCCGCCATCATCGCGCGCCGCGATCTCGACGTCACCGGTGGCTTCGCGATCGGCCACTACACCCACGAGAAGAACCCGGTGACGACCCGCGCCGCATTGACGACGATCGACATCATCCTGGAGGAAGGGCTGGTCGAGCGCGCGGCCGAACTCGGTCGGCACATGCTAGGGCGCATGCAGCACCTGATGGCGCGCTCGCCCCATGTCGGCGACGTCAGGGGCAGGGGACTGATGGTCGGCGTCGAGCTCGTCGAGGATCGCGATACGCGCCAGCCGGCACGCGATCTCGCCGAGCGCGTCTTCTATGCTTGCCTTGAACAGGGGCTGAGCTTCAAGATCAGCCAAGGCAACGTGTTGACGCTGTCGCCGCCGCTGGTCATTTCGAAAACCGACCTCGACGGCGCGCTCGACATTGTCGAGCGCACGGTGCTGGCGGCCTGACCGTGAAGGCCGTGCGCACCGACCGCGAACTCGAATGTCCCGGCATCGACGCCGGCTTGCGGGCGAGGGGGGTCGAACTGGTGACGCTGCCGGACGGCATCCCCGAAGCTGATCTCATGCAGGCCGTTGCGGACGCCGATCTTTTGCTGATGTGCTACACGCCGATCACCCGTGCGGTGATCGAGGCGGCTCCCAGATTGAACGGCATTGTCAAATAT
>NZ_RZRW01000560.1:0-3708 GCF_003998745.1 Mesorhizobium sp. M7A.F.Ca.US.014.04.1.1
GACCGTGATGATCCCGCCGCGCCCGGTGGTGGCCGCGCCCGATCCCGGCTACGCTATTCCGGAACTGATGCCGGACCAGGGCGCCGCGGCGCAGATGCTGCGCGCCAATGTCGCAGCCGGCGTGTTCAACGTCGCGCTGCTCGACGGCGTCACCGGATCCGGTAAGACCGAGGTCTATTTCGAGGCTGTGGCGGCTGCGCTCGACCAGGGCAGGCAGGTGCTGATCCTGCTGCCGGAAATCGCGCTGACGCATGCCTTTCTCGAGCGCTTCCAGCAGCGCTTCGGCGCCAAGCCGGGCGAATGGCATTCCGACCTGCCGCCGCGGATGCGCGAGCGGGTTTGGCGGCAAGTGGCGGAGGGCGGCGTGCGGGTCGTCGCCGGCGCGCGCTCGGCGCTGTTCCTGCCGTTCAAGGAGCTCGGCCTTATCGTCGTCGACGAGGAGCACGACCCTGCCTACAAGCAGGAGGACCGCGTCTTCTACAATGCGCGCGACATGGCGGTGGTGCGCGGCCATATCGGCAGCTTCCCCGTGGTGCTGGCGTCGGCGACGCCGTCGGTCGAAAGCCGGGTCAATGCCAGCCAAGGTAAATATAACAGGGCGGTGCTTTCCGCTCGCTTCGCCGAGGCGGCGCTTCCGCATCTGAAGGCGGTCGACATGCGGCGTGCGCCGCCGGCGCGTGGCGGTTTCCTGTCGCCGGTGCTGCTCGACCAGATGCGCCAGACGCTGGAGAGGAAGGAGCAGTCGCTGCTGTTCCTCAACCGGCGCGGCTATGCGCCGCTGACCCTGTGCCGGGTCTGCGGCCATCGTTTCGGCTGCCCGGTCTGCTCGGCCTGGCTGGTCGAGCACCGGTTTCGCGGGCAACTGGTCTGCCATCATTGCGGGCACAATGAGCGCCGCCCCGAAGCCTGCCCGGAATGCGGCACGCTCGATCATCTGGTCGCCTGCGGACCGGGTGTCGAGCGCATCGCCGAAGAGGTCGTGACGCATTTCCCCGACGCGCGCACCATCGTCTTGTCGTCAGACCTGATGGGCGGCGTGCGGCGGCTGCGGCTGGAGCTGGAGGCGATCGCCGACGGCGAGGCCGATATCGTCATCGGCACGCAGCTCGTCGCCAAGGGCCACAATTTCCCTAATATGACCCTGGTCGGCGTCGTCGATGCCGATCTCGGCCTTGCCAACGGCGATCCACGCGCCGCCGAACGCACATTCCAGTTGCTCAGCCAGGTGACAGGCCGCGCCGGCCGCACCGGCAAGAAGAGCCTTGGACTGCTGCAGACCTTCCAGCCCGACCATCCGGTGATGCGGGCGATCGTCTCCGGCGACGCCGAGGCTTTTTACGAGCGCGAGATTGCCGAGCGCGAACGGGCCGCCCTGCCGCCCTTCGGCCGGCTCGCCGGCGTCATCGTCAGCGCGGTGACGCGAGCGGAAGCCGAGGGCCATGCACGCGGCCTGCGCCGCGCAGCACCCGAGGCGTCAGATCTGTTCGTGCTGGGTCCAGCCGAGGCGCCGCTGTCCCTGCTCGGCGGCCGCCACCGCTTCCGCCTGCTGATCCAGGGCGAACGGCGCGCCGACATGCAAGGTTTTATCAGGGCCATGCTGGCCAACGGGCCGAAGCAACGCGGCTCGGTCCGGGTGCAGGTCGACGTCGACCCGCAGAGTTTTTTGTAAGGTTGCGCTTTCAGCGATAGGTTGCCCGCAAGCCAGCGAGATGTGGAAACTCATATGAAGACCCTTGGCCTGCTCGGCGGCATGAGCTGGGAATCGACCGCCATCTACTATCGCCTGCTCAACGAGATCGTGCGCGAACGGCTGGGTGGGCTGCATTCCGCGAAACTGCTTCTGTGGTCGTTCGACTTTGCCGAAATCGCCGAGCGGCAGCATCACGGCGACTGGGACGGTGCCGGCGTGCTCCTCGTAGAAGCGGCGCGCAAGCTTGAGGCCGGCGGCGCGGAAGGTCTGCTTTTGTGCACCAACACCATGCACAAACTGGCCGATCAGGTGCAGGCGTCGGTGTCGATCCCGCTGATCCACATCGCCGATGCCACCGCAGTGGCGGTCAAGCGTGCCGGAATGCAGCGTCCGGCGCTGCTGGCGACGCGCTTCACCATGGAGCAGGATTTCTACAAGGGCCGGCTCGCTGACAGATTTGGCTTGGACCCCGTGGTGCCGGATGCGGCCGGGCGCGACATGGTCCATCGCGTCATCTACGACGAGTTGTGCCAGGGCATGGTCAAGGAGACTTCAAAGGCGGCCTATATCGCCGAGACCGAACGCCTGCGCCGCGAAGAGGCGGCCGACAGCGTCATCATGGGCTGCACCGAGATCACCATGCTCATCGGCCAGCAGGATTTCGACATCCCGGTCTTCGACACGACGCGCATCCATGTCGAGGCGGCTGTGGAATTCGCGCTCGGTTGATGCGCGCTGCCTAAAGTACCTGGACCCATCTGGCGCGGGGGCTTTCCTCCGTTAGAATGCCCGGAATTTCAAAACAGGCATCTCGAGGGGACAAGATGGATTTTGCGCTTCCATGGCCGACGAGCCAGGGCGAATGGCTGGCTTGGTCGAGCGCCGTCTTCACGGTGCTGCTCGGGCTTTTGTTCTTCCTGGCGCCGGGTCTCGCCTTTCGTGCCCTGCGCCTGCAGGTCAAGCCAGAGAAGGCTGCGGCGATCGCCGAGGGGCGCGGCAGGATGTCGGGCTTTTATCTGGGTGTCGGCCTGTGCTGTATCCTGCTGGCGCAGCCGCTGATCTACATGGCGCTTGGCTTCTCCTGGCTGTTCACTGCCTTCGGCCGGCTGCTGTCGATGATGTCTGATGGCGCCAACACGCCTTTCAATTGGGTTTCCATTGTGCTGGAATTGGTCCTGGCGGCGTTGCCGCTCGCCTTCGCCTTCGGCTTTCTGCCCTGAATCATTGGGTATTCCGCGATCGAAGACGGGCGACTTTCGCCGGATGCGACAATAGTGCCTGAAAACCATGCGGAACGACGCATTGCGGTCTTAAAATGCCTGTGCTAGACGGCAATCGACTTTCGGCCGGGGATAGCGGAAGCCGCGCCTCCGTGCTCGAAAAAATGCAGTAAGGTCAAAGATTTAGCCAGAGTTTTTGCTCGCGCCAACAATCTACGGCCTGTCAGACAAGAGAAAAGACGGTCCGTGGCTCAATCGTCATCGCCAATCTCAGGTGTCGCAGAACGCTATGCGGGTTCGCTGTTCGAACTCGCCCTGCAGGCAAATTCCGTGGCCAAGGTCGAAGCCGACCTCAACAGTTTCGAAATCATGCTCGCGGGCAGCGCTGATCTCACCCGGCTGATCAACAGCCCGGTGTTCTCCAGCGAGGACCAGGCGAAGGCCATCGCGGCGATCGCCGACAAGGCCGGGATCACCGGCCTCACCGGAAATTTCCTGCGCGTCGTCGCCCGCAACCGCCGGCTGTTCGCCATTCCCGGCATGATCAGGGCGTTCCGCCAGATATCAGCCGAACACCGTGGCGAGACCGCTGCTGAAGTGACGTCGGCTCACGCGCTGACGGCTGTCCAGCAGACCGAACTCAAGGCGGCGCTGAAGAGCGTTGCCGGCAAGGACGTGGCTATCTCCGTCACCGTCGATCCGTCGCTGCTCGGCGGGCTGGTGGTCAAGATGGGCTCGTGCCAGATCGATACGTCGCTCAAAACCAAACTCAATTCGCTCAAGCTTGCACTGAAAGAG
>NZ_RZRW01000056.1:0-17250 GCF_003998745.1 Mesorhizobium sp. M7A.F.Ca.US.014.04.1.1
CAGCAGATGCCTTGTGTAGGCATGCTGCGGATTGGCGAAGATCTCCTTGGTCGGGCCGGTCTCGACGATCTTGCCCTTGGTCATCACGCAGACGCGGTCGGCAATCTTGCGCACGATGCCGAGATCATGGGTGATGAACAGCATCGACATGCCCTTGCGGCTCTTCAAGCCGGCCAGCAGTTCGAGGATCTGCGCCTGAACGGTGACGTCGAGCGCCGTCGTCGGCTCGTCGGCGATCAGCAGTTCGGGCTCGTTGGCCAGCGCCATGGCGATCATCACGCGCTGGCGCTGGCCCCCGGACAACTGGTGTGGATAGGCATCGAGGCGCTTGTGCGGATCGCGGATGCCAACCTCGTTGAGCAGGGCCAGGGTGCGCTCCTTGGCGGGGCGGTCGGCCATGCCTTGGTGCAGCTTCAGGATCTCGACGATTTGATGCTCGATCGTGTGCAGCGGATTGAGCGAGGTCATCGGCTCCTGGAAGATCATGGTGATCTTGTTGCCGCGCACCTGCCGCAACTGCTTCTCGCTCATCGCCAGCAGGTCGTTGCCCTGGAACACGATCTTTCCCGAGGGGTGGCTGGCGCTTGGATAGGGCAAAAGCTTCAGCACCGAAAGCGCCGAGACCGATTTGCCGGAGCCGGATTCGCCGACCAGCGCCACCGTCTCGCCCTTGGCGATGTCGAACGAGATGTGGTCGACAGCCGTCGACTGGCCGCCGCCCTGGCTGAAGGCGACGCTGAGGTCCTGTACGCTGAGCAAGGGGGCTTCGCTCATCTGAACGTCTTGCGCGGATCGAAGGCGTCGCGCGTCGCCTCGCCGACGAAGACCAGCAGGGACAGCATCAGCGAGATGACGACGAAGCCGGAAATGCCGAGCCACGGCGCATTGAGGTTGCGCTGCGCCTGCTTGAGCAATTCGCCGAGCGAGGCGGAGCCGGGCGGCAGGCCAAAGCCGAGATAGTCGAGCGAGGTCAGCGTCGAGATCGAGCCCGAGAGCAGGAAGGGCATGAAGGTCAATGTCGCCACCATGGCATTAGGCAGCAGGTGCCGGAACATGATGGTGCGGTTGGGCACGCCGAGCGCCCGGGCCGCGTTGACATATTCGAAATTGCGGGCGCGCAGGAACTCGGCCCGCACCACGCCGACCAGCGCCACCCAGGAGAACAGCAGCATCAGGCCGAGCAGGATGAAGAAGCCCGGCGGCAGGATGGCGGCGACGATGAGCAGGAGATAGAGCACCGGGATGGCGGACCAGATCTCGATGAAACGCTGGAACAAGAGATCCGTCCAGCCGCCGAAATAACCTTGCACGGCGCCGGCCGCGACGCCGATCAAGGCCGAGCCGGCGGTCAGGATCAGGCCGAACAGCACCGAAATGCGGAAGCCGTAGATGACGCGCGCCAGCACGTCGCGCGCCTGGTCGTCGGTGCCCAACCAATTCCAGTTGCCGACGATGCAGGCGGGGTCGGCAGCACCCTGCGGATACTGGTTGCAGCGTGTCTTGGCGTCATACTGCCACGACGGCCTGGCCGGTGCTGCTTCGGGAATAGCGTTGTTGACCGTCTGATAGGAGTAGCGCACCGGCGGCCAGATCATCCAGCCATTGGCGTTGATCTCGTCCTGGATGACCGGATCGCGATAATCGGTGACGGCATAGAAGCCGCCGAATTTTTCCTCGGGGTAGGCGACCAGCACCGGAAACAGGATTTCGCCCTTGTAGGAAGCGATGATCGGCTTGTCGTTGGCGATGAACTCGGAAAACAGCGACAGCACGAACAGGACGAGGAAGATCCACAGCGACCAGTAGCCGCGGCGGTTGGCTTTGAAGTTCTGCAGGCGGCGCTTGTTGAGCGGCGACAGAAACGGCCGCTTGATCCGCGCGGGTGCCGCGTTGACGGGGACTGTAGCCTCCGACATCAGACGTCTCTCCGCTCGAAATCGATGCGCGGATCGACCCAGGTGTAGAGCAGGTCGGACAAGAGCCCGACGAACAGCCCCAGCAGCGAGAAGATGTAGAGATTGGCGAACACCACCGGATAGTCGCGCTCGACCACCGACCGGAAGCCGAGCAGACCGAGGCCATCGAGGGAGAAGATGTTCTCGATCAGCAGCGAGCCGGTGAAGAAGGCCGAGATGAAGGCGCCGGGAAAACCGGCGATGACGATCAGCATGGCGTTGCGGAAGACGTGGCCGTAGAGCACCTGCCGTTCCGACAGACCCTTGGCCCGCGCCGTCACCACATACTGTTTGCGGATTTCTTCGAGGAACGAGTTCTTGGTCAGCAGCGTCGTGGTGGCGAAGGCCGACAGCACCAGCGCGGTCAGCGGCAATGTCATGTGCCAGAAATAGTCGACGATCTTTCCCCACCACGACAATTGATCCCAATTGTCCGAGGTGAGGCCGCGCAACGGAAACCAGTCCCAGAAAGACCCGCCGGCAAACAGCACCATCAGCATGATGCCGAACAGGAAGCCCGGAATGGCATAGCCGACAATGACGACGCCGCTGGTCCAGACGTCGAAGGGAGTGCCGTCCTTGACCGCCTTGCGGATGCCGAGCGGGATCGAGATCAGGTAGGACAACAGCGTGATCCACAGCCCGATCGAGATCGACACCGGCATTTTTTCCAGGATCAGGTCGAGCACCGAAATGTCGCGGAAATAGCTGTCGCCGAAATCGAAGCGGGCATAGTTCCACAGCATCATGCCGAAGCGCTCGAGCGGCGGCTTGTCGAAGCCGAACTGCTTTTCCAGCTTCTTGATGAATTCCGGATCGAGCCCCTGCGCACCGCGATATTTCGAGCTGACGTCACCGGCGGCATCGAAATTGCCGCCGGCACCCGCGTCGCCGCCACCACCGCCGAGGCGGTCGCTGCCGCCCTGATTGGTCAGCCGGGCGATGACCTGTTCGACCGGACCGCCGGGGGCGAACTGGATGACGGCGAAGGATATCGCCATGATGCCGAACAGCGTCGGGATCATCAAAAGGATGCGGCGCAGGATATAGGCGCCCATCAGGCCTTCTGCCCTCGTTGAGCGAACATCTCAGCCTTTGCCAATTCTTGCCGCCTTGCCCTTATCGAACCACCACAGCGTCTCGACCGGAAAGCCGAAATCAGGCTTCTGTTCGACAAAGCCGAACATGTCCCAATAGGCGACGCGGTGATTCGCCAGATAGTATGTTGGAATCCAGTCCAGCCGCGCGCGCAAGACCCGGTCGAGCGCTCTGAGCGCCGTGACGAGTTCTATACGGTCTTTCGCCTTGGCTGCTGCCGCGATCAGGGCGTCGATGGCCTTGCTTTCGGTGCCGGGATAGTTGCGCTGCCCCGGGATTTTCGCCATGCGGGAATCATAGAGCATCTGCAGGCTGTCGTCAGTCGGCGTCGCCCCGATCGACCAATGCAGCAAGGCAAGATCGAAGTCGTAATTGCTGTGCCGCTGCTCATACTGCGCCGAATCGATTTGCCGGATCGATGCGTCGATCCCGATCGCCTTCATATTCTCCGACCACGGGGTGTAGATACGAACGATGCCATCGTCCTCCGCCAGCATTTCGACCCGCAGCCGCTCACCCTTGTCATTGACGACGAAACTGCCGTCGCGCTTCCAGCCGGCTTGCGCAAGCAATCTCGAAGCCTCGCCCAGCAGCTTGCGGTCATGGCCCGAACCGTCGGACAGGGGCTGTGTTACCGCTTCACCGAAAACCTCTGGCGGCAACTCGGCCCGGAATGGCTCCAGCAGGGCCAATTCGTCAGGCGAGGGCAGGCCTTCGGCCTTGTAATCCGATCGTTCGAAGTTCGATTGAGAGCGCTCGTAGGAGCCGTAAAACAAGGCCCGCTTCATCCATTCGAAATCGAAGCATCTGGCGATCGCCCGCCGCACCCGCTCATCGCGGAATTGCGGACGACGCTGGTTCAGCGCGACGCTCTGCATGTCTGGCGTCTTCTCGCCGGGAAATTCCCGTTTGAGGACCTTGCCGTCCTTCAGCGCCGGAAAGTCGTATCCGGTCGCCCATACCCGTGAGGTGAATTCCTCGCGAAAATGCGTGTCGCCTTTCTTGAAGGCCTCGAATGCCGCCTGCCGGTCAAGATAGAAGTCGATGCGGATGCGGTCGAAATTGTAGAGGCCGCGGTTCACCGGGAGATCGCGGCCCCAATAGTCGGCGACGCGGTCATATTCGACCGTCTGTCCGGCCGCCACGCGTCCAATCTTGTAGGGACCCGAGCCAAGCGGCGGCGTCATGGTCGAAGCATCGAAATCATTGGCCGTATAAAATGCCTTGGAGACGATCGGCATCCCCACGATCGCAAGGACGTTTTGCGCCGACTGCTTGCCGTTGAGGGTGAGATCGACGGTGGTGGGATCGACCGCAACCACGTCGGTCATGTACCGCAACGCCTGGGAAAGGTTCGGATGGCCCTTGTCCTTATAGAGCTTCAGCGCAAAGACAACGTCTTGCGCGGTCAGCGGCGAGCCGTCGTGGAAACGCGCTTGCGGTCGCAGCACGAAGCGGAAACCGTTGCGGTCTGGCGACAGGGTAACGGTTTCGGCAAGCAGGCCATAGACTGCATCCGGCTCATCGAGCGCGCTTGTCATCAGCGAATCGAAACAGAGTTCGGCGCGCGGCGGCGCCTCCCCCTTCAACACCAGGAAATTCAACGTGTTGAAGGTCAGGAAGCTCTGATTGAGGGTTGCGTTCGGCGGCGCGAAATTCATCTGGCCGCCCTTGGGCGCGTCCGGATTGACGTAGTCGAAATGCGCGAAATCGGGCTTGTATTTGAGGTCGCCGAAGGCCGACAGGCCATGCAGCTTGATGCCAGTCGCAATGTCGGCGAAGGCCCGGCCGGGCAACAGGGCAGCGGCTGCCGCGGCACTGCCCAGGGCGAGAAAGTCGCGGCGGGGCAGGGCCGCCATCAATTGCCGCCCTTGTATTTGGCCGCCAGCGCCTTCTCCTTGTCCGGGTCGATCCACCAGGAATCGATGTCGGGACCCAAGTAAGTCGGCTGTTTTTCCGGGATGCCGAATTTGTTCCAGTAGGCCAGCCAGGTTACTGATCGGGTGAATTGCGGGACGCAATAGAAATTCCACAACAGAACCCGGTCGAGCGCATGAGTGGCGGCGAGCAGGTCGTCGCGATCCGTCGCGAAGATAACGCGTTCAACCAGTGCGTCGACCACTGGGTCCTTGATCCCCGCGTAATTTCGTGAGCCCGGTGTATCGGCTGCCTTCGAACTCCAGTACTCGCGTTGTTCATTGCCCGGCGAGTCCGACTGCGGCAGCCGAGAGGTTATGACGTCGTAGTCGAAATTGTTGACGCGAGCGATGTACTGGCTGGTATCGACTATCCTGAACGAAGCCGAGATGCCGATCTTTCCCAGCATATTTACAAATGGATTGACCGTTTGTTCGGCGCCCTGGTCGAAGCCCAGAATCTCGACGGTAAAAGGCTCCCCGCTTTTCTCATTGGTCATACGGCCATTCTGGATTTTCCAACCCGCCGCCGCAAACAGATCGATCGCTTCGCGCAGGTACGACCGCTCGGCCTTCGGGCTATCGAAGACCGGAAGCTTGAACTCCTGGGTAAACAGTTCTGGCGGGAGCTTGCCCTTGTATTGATTGAGGATCTCCAATTCTTTGCCCCGCGGCAGTCCGCTCGAAGCAAGTTCGCTGCCCATGAAATAGCTGTTGGAGCGGGTGTTGAGGCCGAAGGATTGGGTGCGGTTCAAGGTTTCGAAGTCGAAGGCGTAACCGAGCGCCTCGCGCACGCGCCGATCCTGGAACTTTGTCCGTCGCGTGTTCAGCATGAAACCTTGCATCGAGGCGAGTGATGTCGCCTTGAACTCCCGCTTGATGACATCGCCGGCTTTGAGAGCCGGAAAATTGTAGCGCGTCATCCATAATCGCGCACTGTTTTCAGCCTGGATGTCCTCATATCCGCCTTTGGTGAAGGCTTGCCACGCGGCGTTGTCATCGAGAATGTAGGTGTAGCGTCTGGTGTCGTAGTTGTTGCGCCCGACATTGATGGCCAGATCGGCGGCCCAGAAGTCCGGAACGCGTCGCCAGACGACTTCCGAACCAGGTTTGAAGCTCTCGATCTTGTAGGGTCCAGAGCCGAGCGGGATTTCAAGGCTTGGCTGGGTGATGTCGCGCTTCTTGCCGTTGGCATCGGTGCCTTCCCACCAGTGCTTCGGCAGCACCACCACATCCGCCATGATCAGCGGTAACTCGCGATTACCCTTCTGATCAAAACGGAACTCGACTTCCCGATCTGAAACGGCGACCGCCTCGGTGACGTTGGCGAAATAGCGGTTGAACTGCGGACTTTCCTTTTTGAGAAAGTTAAATGACCAAATCACGTCATCCACGGTGATCGGTTGGCCATCATGCCATCTGGCACGCGGGTCGAGCCGATAAGTTGCGGATGAAAAATCGGCTGGGTACTTGTAGGCGTCTGCTATCTCGGGATGGTTGACGCTGCCCTCGTCAAGGGATTTCGCCATCAGCGACTGGTAGAGGAGCCCACCCTGATAGTTCAATCCTGCGGCAGGGGTGCCGCGTGCGATGAAAGGATTGAAGCTGTCGAAGGTGCCGAGTTCCACCGAGTTCAGCGTGCCGCCCTTGGGCGCGTTCGGATTGACGTAATCGTAGTGCTGGAAATTGGCGCCGTATTTGGACTCGCCGATCAGCGATGAGGTGGTGCGCCATTCGTCGGCGCGGGCAGCCTGCAATCCCGCCGCCAGAAGGGCTGCCGCCAGCAACGACTTGAGAAGCGTTCGGCCAACCGTCATGCACTATCCTCTTCGCGATGCCCGTTCATGGGCAATCTAGATGATTTGGCGCTCGTGAAAACCGTCATGCGCGGCTTTGTCGCCGCCTATGCGGTTTTCCCAATAAAAAAGCCGGGCTGAACCCGGCTTTTTCAAGGTCGTCGAGATGATATCGAAATTATTGGGCAGGCGCCGGTGCCGGTGCGGCCGGAGCCGGGGCGGCGGGAGCGGCCGGCGCGGCACCCTCAGCCGGCTTTGCCGGAGCGGCTGCATCGGCAGGCTTGGCGCCTGCATCGGCGGCGGCACCGGGTGCCGGCAGCGGCTTGGGATTGTCGGACAGCGTGCGCAGATAGGCGATGACGTTGGCGCGGTCCTCGTCCTTGGGCAGGCCGGCGAAGCCCATGGCGGTGCCCTTCACGAATTTCTTCGGCGAGGTGATGAAGTGGTTGATGTTGTCGTAGGTCCACTTCTCGGTGCCGCCCTTGGAGAATTCCTTCATGCCGGCCGAATAGGCAAAGCCTTCATGCTCGGCGACCGGACGGTCGACGAGGTCCCACAGGTCCGGGCCGACCTTGTTGGGGCCGCCCTTTTCGCCGGAATGGCAGGCCTGGCACTTCTTGAAGACGGCAGCACCCTGCTCGACATTGGCGGTCGCCAGCAGATCGGCGATCGGCTTGGCCGCGGCGGCGGGCGCGGCCGGACCGCCTTCGGCGGGCTCGGCGGCCTCGATGGCGAAACCAGGCTTTTCCGGCGCCGGCGACGCAAACAGCGCATCGGACACAATGCCGACCGAGAAGACGACGAAAACGGTTCCGAGCAATCCGGCGAGCAGTTTGTTGACTTCGTTGGAATCCATACGCCCCTTGCTCCCTTTTCCGGCGGACAGAACCGTCCACTCCGTCCGTCGGTATCGTGACCGTCCTGCCAGGGCGGTCAAATCGGGCGGAAACTAGGTCTTTTGCTGCGGCGTTGCAACACCTATAAGGGCGCTTCCAGTGAGACCTTTTGCCACTTTCCCTGTCCTCTTTCGAGACGCCTTGCACCCGAAATGTCCACGCTGATCCTGATCCCGGCCCGCATGGCTTCGACCCGCCTGCCGGGCAAGCCGCTGGCCGACATCGCCGGCGCCCCGATGATCGTCCATGTCGCCCGCCGCGCCGCCGAAGCCGGCCTTGGCCGGGTGGTGGTGGCGACCGACACGCAAGGCGTGGCGCAAGCGGTGCGCGCGCACGGTTTCGAGGCCGTGATGACGCGTATGGATCACGAATCCGGCTCCGACCGCATCCACGAGGCGCTGGTCGCTCTCGACCCCGGGCGCAAGGTCGAAACCATCGTCAATGTGCAGGGCGACCTGCCGACCATCGATCCCCGGATCATCGCCGCGTCGCTCAGGCCTTTCGAGGACAGTGCGGTGGACATCGCCACGCTCGGCGTCGAGATCGTCCGCGATGAGGAAAAGACCAATCCCAATGTCGTCAAGATCGTCGGCTCGCCGCTTTCCGGCAGCAGGCTGAGGGCGCTCTATTTCACCCGTGCCACAGCGCCTTGGGGCGAGGGGCCGCTCTACCATCATGTCGGCCTCTACGCCTATCGCCGCGAAGCACTCGAGCGTTTCGTCGCGCTCAAGCCGTCGCCGCTCGAACGGCGCGAGCGGCTGGAACAGTTGCGGGCGCTGGAAGCCGGCATGCGCATCGACGCCGAGATCGTCCAGTCGCTGCCGCTCGGCGTCGACACGCCTGAAGACCTCGAACGCGCCAGAACAATCCTTTCAACCTGAGATATCGGCATGCCTGAAAAGACCAACAGAATATCCTTCCAGGGCGAACCGGGCGCCAATTCCGACACCGCCAGCCGCAACATGTTCCCTTCGATGGAGCCGTTGCCCTGCCCGACCTTCGAGGATGCCTTCAACGCGGTCGAGACCAACAAGGCCGACCTCGCCATGATCCCGATCGAGAACACCATTGCCGGGCGCGTCGCCGATATCCATCATCTCCTGCCGGAATCGAAGCTGCACATCGTCGGCGAATATTTCCTGCCGATCCATTTCCAGCTGATGGTGCTGCCAGGCGTCAAGCGCGACGAGATCAAGACGGTGCACAGCCACATCCATGCGCTTGGCCAGTGCCGCAAATACGTTCGCAAGAACGGTTGGAAGGCGATCGTCGCCGGCGACACGGCCGGCGCCGCCAAAATGGTCTCCGAGGTCAAGGACCGCAGCATGGCGGCGCTGTCGCCGGCCCTGGCCGCGACCCTCTACGGGCTCGATATCATCGAGCAAAACGTCGAGGACACCGACTCAAACGTCACCCGCTTTGTCGTCCTGACCAAGAACAAGCAATGGGCCGAGCGTCCTTCGCCCGACGTCAAGATGATGACGACCTTCATCTTCCGCGTCCGCAACGTGCCGGCCGCGCTCTACAAGGCCATGGGCGGCTTCGCCACCAACGGCATCAACATGACCAAGCTGGAGAGCTACCAGCTGGGCGCTTTCACGGCGACGCTGTTTTACGCCGACATCGAGGGCCACCCCGACGACCCGCTGGTCAAGCTGGCGCTGGACGAGCTTCGTTTCTTCTCGCGCGAAGTGCGCATTCTCGGCGTCTATCCGGCCAGCGAGTCGCGTGAGCAGTGGAAGGTTGCGGACTAGATCACCGCGCCCAGCGGCACATAGTCGATCTCCATGAAGGTCTCGACCTCCGGCACCCAGCGGTCGCGCACGAAGGCGACATGGTCTGGATGGTCGTTGTACCTGGTGTAGGCGGCCTGGTCGGCGAACTCCATCGAGAAGCCGAAACGATAGTCGTTCTTGGGGCTGATCTGCCGCAATTGCTCGAAATGCGTGACGCCCCTGATCGCGGTGAGGATCCTCTTGGCGTCGACCAGGAACCGCTTTTCCTCCAGCGAATGCGGCGGATGCTTCAGCGTGAAAACGACGGTGTGACGGATCATGTCCTGCTCCTGCAATGTCTTTAGGTGTTCGCTGCCATCATTCTGAATCGACCCAGGCGCGGATGAGGTGATGCGCAATGGCGCCTTTCGGCGGCGTGATCAGATTGTCCTGGTGCGTCCTTTCCAGCATCCGGCGCACCTCGTCGCGAAAAAACCAGCGGCAGTCCTCAAGCTCGTTGAGGTCGGCCTGGATATCGTCATTGAGCGGCTCGCCGAAGCAGCCGATCATCAGCGAATAGGGGAACGGCCAGGGCTGGCTGGCGTGGTAGACGACGCGGCCAAGCCGGATGCCGGCCTCCTCCAGCGTCTCGCGGCGCACCGCCGCCTCGATCGTCTCGCCCGGCTCGATGAAGCCGGCGAGGGCCGAATACATGCCCGGCGCGAAATGCCGACCGCGTCCGAGCAGGCACTTCTCCCGCGTCGCCGTCAGCATGATCGCCACCGGGTCGGTGCGCGGAAAATGCTCGGTGCCGCAATTCGGGCAATGCCGCTTGTAGCCGCCGGCCCGCATCTGCGATTCCGTGCCGCATTTGCTGCAGAAGCGATGGCTGGCATGCCAGGCGAGCAAAGCCGCCCCTTGCGCCATCGCGCCGGCCGCCGCCTCGTCGATCAGCCCTTGCATGTAGACCGAGCGGTAGTCGATGGCCTTGACTGTTTCCGGAAGCTGTTCGGGTTCGACGCCGGCGGGCACGGCCAGCACCGGTCCTCGTTCGGAAAAGCCGAGCAGGATGCCTTGCGCCAGGGAAACCTTGAAGGGCTCGCTCTCGGTCGCACCGAACCAGGGATCGAGAGCGCCGCCATCGCCGAGCTTCAGATAGAGCCGGCCGCCATGCATCAGAAGCAGCCGCGTCGCCGGATCGGCCAGCGCTTTGTCGACCGAATCGTCGGCGCGGTTCTCGGACTGCCGGTCGATCGTGTTGCCGGCGAAGCCGACGAACTGGCTCGGCTCGCGCAAAGGCGCGTCAAACAGGCGGAAGCTCATGGGGACTCTGGAATATGTTGAGGGATGGACACGGGGAACGCTTATAGCGCCGCCTTGATCGTTTCGGCAAACCGTCGCAAGTCGGAACGCTGATAGGGCTCTCGCAGGCCATGTCCCCACACAGGACCTGGCCAGCCGGGATCGCCTTCCGAACGCGCGATGACATGGATGTGCAACTGGCGCACGATGTTGCCGAGCGCGCCGGTGTTGATCTTGGTGCAGCCGGTCGCTTTCTTCAGCGCCTGCGCCACCATATTGGTCTCGAAGGTCAGCATCGCCTGGTCGAGCGGCGTCATGTCGTGGATTTCCTCCGCGCCGGGGCGCTGCGGCACCAGCAGCAACCAGGGCCAGCGGCGGTCGTTCATCACCCGCAGCTCGCACAGCCCAAGCCACATCAACTGCTCGCTGTCCGCCTCCAGCCGTGCGTCCAGCGTGAATCCGGCCTTCAGGCCCGGCAGCATCGGCGTTTCCCTTGCTTTTCTTGTTTTCCTCAAACGCAGGAACGCTAGAGCGGCGGCAGGGGGGCTGCAAGCGAATCATTGCGCCCCTCACGCTTTGGTGCGCCAATTCCATATTTTTGCGATTTCTGCGGCGCACTTGCATTTCGTCGCGCAATTGCCGATATGGAAAGCGGGAGGTTGGTGGTGGACGATCCACTCGCCAACCGGGTCAGGTCCGGAAGGAAGCAGCCCTAACGAGCCCGGAACGGGTCATTGTTCCAGCCTCCCACCTCATCGGCCCCTCTCGCGACATTGACGACGCATTGCAGCGCGGGCGAGACTATGCGCAGGAATCGGCCGCCTTCGGGCGCGGCCATTTGGAGCTTTACGGGCGTATGAGCGAAGCCGGAAATTCGGGACCAAAAAGCCTGGAGATAGGCAAGGCCGCCGCCTATCGCGTGCTGGCACGCAAGTACCGTCCTTCGAACTTCTCCGAGCTGGTCGGCCAGGAGCCGATGGTGCGCACCCTCACCAACGCCTTTGCCACCGGCCGTATCGCCCAGGCCTGGATGCTGACCGGCGTGCGCGGCGTCGGCAAGACCACGACGGCGCGCATCCTCGCGCGCGCCCTGAACTATAAAACCGCTGATATCGACCAGCCGTCGGTCGACCTTGCCGTCCTCGGCGAACATTGCCAGGCGATCATGGAAGGCCGCCATGTCGACGTCATCGAGATGGACGCCGCCTCGCACACCGGCATCGACGACATCAGGGATATCATCGAGCGCGTGCGCTACGCGCCGGTCTCGGCCCGCTACAAGGTCTACATCATCGACGAAGTGCACATGCTGTCGACGCAGGCCTTCAACGGCCTTCTGAAGACGCTGGAAGAGCCGCCGCCGCACGTCAAATTCATCTTTGCCACCACCGAGATCCGCAAGGTCCCGATCACCGTCCTGTCGCGCTGCCAGCGCTTCGACCTGAGGCGCATCGACGCCGGCGCGCTGGTCGGGCATCTCGCTTCGATCTCGGCCAAGGAAGGCATTTCGGTCGACGACGATGCGCTGGCGATGATCGCGCGCGCCGCCGAGGGCTCGGCTCGTGATTCGCTCTCCATCCTCGACCAGGCGATCGCCCATGGCGCCGGCTCTGTCGGCGCCGATGCCGTTCGGGCGATGCTGGGGCTTGCCGACCGCGCCCGCATCGTCGACCTGTTCGAACATGTGATGAAAGGCGATATCGCGGCAGCCCTTGGCGAATTCCGTGCGCAATACGATACCGGCGCCGATCCGGCCGCCGTGCTGACCGACCTTGCCGAATTCAACCACCTCGTCACCCGGCTGCGTTTCGTGCCGACGGCCATCGAGGATGCCTCGCTATCCGAGGACGAGCGGCAGCGCGGCGCCGATTTCGCCAGGACGCTGTCGGTCAGGGTGCTGTCGCGGACGTGGCAGATGCTGCTCAAGGGCATTCCAGAGGTGCAGTCCTCCAACCGGCCGGTCAGTGCCGCCGAAATGGTGCTGATCCGGCTGGCGCATGCCGCCGACCTGCCGACGCTGGACGAGGCGTTGAGATCGCTTGAAGGCGCCGCGCCGGCGCAGAATGGCGCGCCGCGCCCAAATGGGGCGCCTGCAGGGGGAGGCAACGGCGCCAGCGCGGTGGCGCAGACGCGCATGCCGTCTGGCCCGGGCGGCGCGCAGACCATGCGGCTGGTCGAAGCCTCGCCTGCGCCCGTTCCCTACGTCGCTCCGCCGGAGCCGGTCACGGAGGCGCAATCGGCGCCGCTGAAATCGCTGGCCGACATCATTGCCCTGGCAGACGCGCAGCGCGACATCGCCTTCAAGGTGCTGGTCAAAAGCTGCATCCGGTTTGTACGCATCGAGCCCGGCCGCATCGACGTTGGCCTGACCAGCGATGCGCCCAAGATGCTGCTCAACGACCTGACGACGAAATTGCGCGCCTGGACCGGTCGCAGCTGGCTTGTCTCGCTGTCGAAGGAAGAGGGCGGCCAGACGCTCGCCGAAATGGAATCGGCCAAACGCGAGACGGCTTTTCTCGATGCCAAGAGCGACCCGACAGTGGCCGCCATCCTGGCGCGCTTTCCCGGTGCCAAGATCATCGACGTGCGCATTCCGGACGCGCCGGAAGCCGAAACGGCAGAGGCCGAAGTGCCGGTCGAGCCGCCGGCTGACGACGATGAACCCTGATCCAGCCACGAATCCGCAAAGGACCCGACCATGAAAGATCTTCTCGGCCTGATGGGCAAGGCGAAGGAAATGCAGGCCAAGTTCCAGGCCATGCAGGACGAGATCGCCACGCTGGAAGCGTCCGGCCAGGCCGGCGGCGGCCTGGTCAATGTGACGCTGACCGGAAAATTCGAGATGAAGTCGTTGAAGATCGATCCGTCTCTGTTCAAGGAAGACGATGTCGAGATCCTGGAAGACCTGGTGCTGGCCGCTCACAACGACGCCAAGACCAAGGTCGAGCAGATCATGCAGGAAAAGACCAAGGCGCTGACCGCGGGCCTGCCGATCCCGCCGGGAATGAAACTGCCCTTCTAGCCTTCGGTGCGGCCATGGCCGAAGAGCCGTCCGAAAGACTGATCGAGCAGCGTATCCGCAACAGGATCTACGAGATCCTGGAAATCCTGGCCGATTGTGACGACGGCGTCGATCTCGTCGGCATCAAGGGTTATTTCTATCTGTTCGAGGATTTCCTCCATCGCCCATCGATCGAAGCCGGCACATCCGCGCTTTCGAAGGACGAGCGCGCGATCGTGCTGGAGATCGCCGAATTCCTCGAGGCGGCAAGCGAGACAAATCCGGACTTCACCAAGGCTGAGTTCATAGACAGCGACTGGCCGGGAAAGATCGCGCCGACGGCCAGGGAGGCGCGGACGCTGTTCCTCCGGCGCGGCCTGTTTTCGGAGAAGGTCGAGGAGCTTGAGCCTGGCCAGCCGGCCGCGATAGCGGCCGGGCGGTAGATCGCTTCAGGAAAAATCGCGTGGTGCTTTCCCTTGGGGCAATTGCGGCGAAACAAAGAGAGAGCGGTCATCGCTTTTGTGAAATGACGGCTCGATCTATCTGGAAAGCCACGAAATTGTGCCAATTTGGCAACAGTACGTTGTTAATAACGTTTTGGCCATCATTTTGCCCGAAAGTGTCTCATTCTTGCCGCAGCCTGGGGGCGGGCACGAAGTGAGAGGGTTACCTGTTGATTTCCACGCGATGGAAGACGCCGCTGTTGCTCGGCGCCGTCATTTCACCCCTGTTTTTGGCTGCCTGCAGCCAGACCACTTCACACGGCATGTCCGTCGCCAGCCTGACCGACGCCATCACGCCAGGTTTCCTGAGTTCAGGGGCCTACAGCCACACGCCGAAGGACAAGGAATGCCTGGAACGGGCGATGTTCTTCGAGTCCAACCGCTCGAGCCGCGACGGCATGATCGCGGTCGGCACGGTGGTGATGAACCGGCTGCGCTCCGGCAATCATGGCAGCACCATCTGCCAAGTGGTGGGCGAGCCCGGGCAGTTCGCGCCTGGTGTCATGACAAGGCCGATGAATTCACGCGCAATGCCCGATGTCGAGGAAGCCGCCGACGCGGTGCTGAAGGGCGAGCGCAAGTCCAAGCTCAAGAACACCATGTTCTTCCACACAGCCGGCCTCCGCTTCCCCTACAAGAACATGCACTACACCATGGTTGCCGGCGGCAATGCCTTCTACGAGAAGCGCGGCCGCAACTGGCAGCCGCTGCCGGATGAGCCGCAGGTCGCTATTGCCTCGGCGGCGCCCGACAAGTCAGCCGCGCCGGTGACGATGGTCGCGTCCGCCGAGCCGGTGCGTCCAGCCAGGACGGCAACCGTTCGATCCGCTCCCGCCCAGCAGACCTATGTGACCGCCGCCGCCGCGCCGGCCGCGAAATCCGCGCGTGTCTCGCAAGAGCCGACGGTGGTGGCGATGCAGGAGCCGATGGAAGAGCCGGATGCCGCGCGTTTTGGCGGAAGCTTGAACACAAGGGTCATCTCGTCGGTTCAAGACGCGCCGCAAGAGGCGTCGATGGGGTTCCAGTCGACGCCTGAGAACACAGACGCCATTGGCGCGATGATTGTCAGCCAGGGCCGGCCGCTCGAGACCAACTGATCTGCGCCCCGCGGTCCGCCAAGGCCCAATATGGCGGTCATGCGGATGCAGATGTTCCAAAGCGCTCTGAAAAATCCTGGAGCGGTTCACCGTTTCGCGGAAACGGTGAACCGCTCCAGCTTTTCGTTTTGACGCAATTCCGGACGGAAAACCGCTTCGCACTTTTCCTGGAATTGCTCTAGATCAGAGCGATGTCGAAGCGAATCGCCGGTCCCGAGATCGAACGTCTGATCCAGCTCCTGGCCAAGGTGCCGGGGCTGGGACCCCGTTCGGCCAGGCGTGCCGCCCTTCATCTGATCAAGAAGAAAGAGCAGCTTTTGTCGCCCCTTGCCGCCGCCATGGCCGAGGCGGCCGACAAGGTGCGCATCTGCTCGACCTGCGGCAATGTCGATACATCGGACCCTTGCATGATCTGCACCGATCCGCGCCGTGATGCCGGCACCATCATCGTCGTCGAGGACGTCTCCGACCTGTGGGCGCTGGAGCGCGCGGCGGCGATGAATGTGCGCTACCACGTGCTCGGCGGCACGCTGTCGCCGCTCGACGGCATCGGCCCCGAGCAGCTCAACATGCGCTCGCTGGTTGATCGCGTCGCCGGCGGCGAGGTCAAGGAGATCATCCTCGCCGTCAATGCGACGGTCGAGGGCCAGACGACCGCGCATTACCTCACCGACCAGTTGTCCGGCTTCGACATCAAGGTGACGCGCCTTGCGCATGGCGTGCCGGTCGGCGGCGAACTCGACTATCTCGACGAGGGCACGCTGGCCGCGGCGCTGCGTTCGCGGACGGCGTTTTGACAAAGTTGCGGCAGAGGATGCGGAGCATGATTTTTGCGTGTCCACCAAGGCTGGTGCCAAGCACCCCCCTCGGCAGGACAGAGGGGGGTGCGAAGGAACGCAAACCTCTCAGATTGGCTCTGTTTTCCTTTTTTGCAGTTCTTCTCTCGGTCTTTTCCACCCCCGCCTCCGCCGCAAAGATCGACGACCAGTTCCGCGCCTGGCTGCAGAACGACCTCTGGCCGCAGGCCAAGGCGAAAGGCATTTCCAAAACCACCTTTGATGCCGCCTTCGACGGCATCAAGCCCAATCTGAAGCTGCCGGACCTGGTCAAGCCGGGCGAGAAGGCGGCCACGCCCCAGAAGCAGCACCAGGCCGAATTCGGCTCACCCGGCGCCTATTTCGCCGAGAAGACGGTTCGCGCGGTGACGGCGGGCGCGCGCGCGCGCGAAGCCGCCAATGCCAGGACACTTGCGGCCATCGAAAAGCGCTATGGCGTGCCGGGCGAAGTGCTGCTGGCGATCTGGGGCCGCGAGACCGGATTCGGCGCGGCGAAGATGCCTTATGACGCCTTCGAAGTGCTGGGCACCAAGGCATTCATGTCGACCAGGAAGGACTTCTTCCGCACCGAACTGCTTGCCGCACTCGAGATCGTCGAGCGCGGGCTGGCTCCGGTCGGCGCGATGAAATCGTCCTGGGCCGGCGCGCTCGGCCAGCCGCAATTCATGCCGACCTCGTTCCTGAAACATGCCGTCGATTTCGACGGCGACGGCCGCGTCGACATCTGGAACTCGACGCCCGACGTGTTGGCCTCGATCGCCAATTATCTCGTCCACTATGGCTGGGTAAAGGGTCGTGGCTGGGGATTCGAGGTGACGGTGCCGGAAAGCGTTTCCTGTTCGCTGGAAGGCCCGGACCAGGGCAAGAAAATCTCGCAATGGGCTGATATGGGCATCAAGCGCGTCGGCGGCAAACCGTTTCCAGTGAGTGAGCTGAAGGCCGAAGGCTTTCTGCTGATGCCGGCAGGGCGCAGCGGCCCGGCCTTTGTCGCCACGCCCAATTTCTACGTGCTGAAGCAATACAACACCAGCGACCTGTACGCGCTGTTCATCGGCCATGGCGCCGATCGCATCGCCCATGGCGATCAGAACTTCGCCGGCAGCTGGGGCGCGATCGGCGGGCTGCACCGTTCGGA